>CABUWB010000364.1 GCA_902495025.1 uncultured Eubacteriales bacterium | reverse complement strand
GTCATTCATACCATGCAGCACAAACAGCAGTACGGCAGTAACAGTACCAATGCAAAGCATATATTTCCATCCGCTGCGCAGAATATATGCGCCTATCCAGAGGGAGATTGCACCAAGCAGCATAAGCATTGTACAGAAAGGAAACCCAATATGGCTCATTACGGAAAGATTAATGTAGGCTGTCACTTTTTCCACCTCCTGAAGGCAGAGTAAGCGTTACATATTCCGTATTCTCCTCTGTTTCAATTTCAAGCTCTCCGCCGAGGGCGGCAATTTTATCATTAATAAGTGTATCCGAAATAATTTCTTTCGGCATATTAACTTCCATGTGCATACACAGGCAATCCTCGGTTATATTCAGATACACCAGTATATTATCAGCACCGGGAACAGCACTTTCAATCACAACCTCAAACACCTCATAGGCAAGCATTGCCGTACCGCCCCAAATGTCTGCATTTCCGTCCATGGTGCATTGTGCCTTTATATCGCAAAGGCGTATATATTCAACGGATTCGGTAACGGCATAGTACAGCTCTCCGCTGTCTATAAACTTACTCTGATTAGACAGCAGAAAGAGGTTTGCCTGCCGTTTTATATAAGCATTTAAAATACAGGCATATTTCATGGTCTGCTCAAAGGCAGCTTCGTCCTCCGGCAGGGAATTAAGAATACTGCTAAGCCTGTCAAGCTGCTTTTCAACACAGTGCGCCATATTATCATACAGCCTGCTTTGCTGCTCTATGCGCAGACGTTCCGCCTTCATTTTATTTTCGGTTTCAAGTATTTCATTTTCTTTTGCGGTAGCTCTGCCAAGTGCCTCCAGCTCATCATTAAGGCGCTTAATTTGTGAAATATCACGCAGCCAGTAGCCAAAGCCGCCACGCACCTCATGGCTTTTAAGGCTTATGTTTCCCTCTGACAGAAACACCGTTTCACTCTGTGCCCTCTGCACCTGCTCCTGCGTTACGGGAATACTATGCTCGGACTTATAGCGTATAACGCCGTTTTTATCCATAATACCTGCACCTATTGAGGACGCATTCCAAAAAACGCCATAATTGTCATTTGTAGGAAAGAGATGCACACACATAAGGCACTCCATAAAAGCTGCAAATGTAACACAGCCAATTTCGGGTGCCGTAATCATTTGCATTATCAGCCCATCATTTTCAAGTATAACGCAAGCAGTATAAACAGTGCCGACTATAAGCGGCATCAGCGGCACCCATATCATTTTAAGCCTGCCGGGAACTGCACAATGTATAAACACAACAACCAGCATGGCAGCAAACATAATCACCATCCAGGCCATTGCCGCATAATAAACAAAGCCTCTGCTTACATGAGGGGCATCCCAAAAGGAAAGCCCGTTATCAAAGAAGAATGCCTGCTGATGTATGTCATTTGTAAGTATACCTGCAAGAATTGCAAAGGCAGGCACAAAAAGCAGATACCACCCTAAGCTTATCGGGTTATTATGTGCTCTTCCGATTGAAAGCACCGAAAGCAGCATAAGCAGTGGAATAAAAAGCATTGGCAGATAATACAGGTACCATATATATCTGGAGGCAAAATGCTGCGGAGGAATAAACTCGTATTTAAGCGTACGCACCGTCATCCAGAAAACCATAAGTATTACGCACATAATAAGGTTACGTCGCACAGCTCTATTCAGCAGCCGCCTTTTAAGCTGAAAAGCCCATATTGCAGCAGCAGTAATAAATAAAACAAAGATAAGGCTGTTGTATGCAAATAGCCCCGTATGCTTTGCTGTAATACGTGTTATCCATGCCAAAAGCACTAAGGCGATACATAGGGCATTTAAAATTCTTGTTTCTCTGCTGACCTGCATAAGACTGTTTCCCCTCAGTAAAGTTTTATGACGTACACCTTTGCATATATTACACCCCAAATTAAACGTAAGCATTAGTTAAAGCTGCGTTTTTTCTATTGTGTATACTATCATAATACGGCATTTTTGTCAATATTTCGCCATTATAATAATCTGTCTGCATAATATAAATTAGAGTTTAGGGGAGTAAATCAATACCTCAACATTTCAATTGTAGGGGCGGCAATCTGCCGCCCGCCAACAATTGCGGTATGTTCAATATTCGGGCGGATAATATCCGCCCCTACAAGTTGATGTTGGGTATGGTGTTGAATTTAGGGGTATTAACAGCACTACGTGCCTACACCTCATCCACCACTGACGTGGTCCCCCTTCCCCTGAGGGGAAGGCTTGAAATGTG
>CABUWB010000363.1 GCA_902495025.1 uncultured Eubacteriales bacterium | reverse complement strand
GTTAACCCTACTACCATTGTGGCTGCGCATATTGCAGGCGTGGACAGAATTTATAAGGCAGGCGGCGCACAGGCTGTGGCAGCTCTTGCTTTTGGTACGGAGTCCATACCAAAGGTTGATAAGATTGTAGGCCCGGGCAATATCTTTGTTGCCCTTGCAAAAAGAAGTGTTTACGGCTATGTCAATATTGACTCTGTAGCTGGACCAAGCGAAATACTTGTGCTTGCTGATGAGAGTGCAAACCCTGTATATGTTGCCGCTGATATGCTTTCACAGGCAGAGCATGACGAAATGGCATCGGCAATACTTATTACCACAAGTGAAAAGCTGGCAGGCGAGGTTAAAGCCGAGCTTGAAAAGCAGACAGCCGTACTGGAGCGTAAGGAAATAATTGAAAAGTCCCTTGCAAACTATGGTGCAATTATACTTGTAAATAATTTTGACGAGGCTTGCGAGCTTAGCAATGCTGTTGCACCTGAACACATGGAGGTATGTACAAGCGAGCCGTTTGCACTGTTGCCAAAAATACAGAATGCAGGCGCAATCTTTTTGGGACACTTTACCCCTGAGCCTTTGGGCGATTATATGGCAGGCCCTAACCACGTACTGCCAACAGGCGGAACGGCGAGGTTTTTCTCTCCGCTTTCTATTGATGACTATATTAAAAAATCAAGTATACTTTCATTCTCCGAGGACGCTTTCAGAAAGCTCGGCGGTGATGTAATTAAATTTGCCAATGCGGAGGGACTTACGGCGCATGCCAACTCCGTTAAGGTGAGAATGTAATTTATGGGAGGTGCAGGGCATGAGCAGAACTGCTGAAATAACACGCAATACGCTTGAAACACAGATTAGCATGAGGCTTGACCTTGACGGCAGCGGAGCTAACGATATTTATACGGGCATAGGTTTTTTTGACCACATGCTTACACATATATCAAAGCATGGCTTTATGGACTTAAATGTGAGCGTTGACGGCGACCTTGATGTTGACTGTCATCATACCGTTGAGGATGTGGGCATTGTGCTTGGCAAGTGCATAGCGCAGGCTTTAGGCTCTAAGGTTGGCATAAAGAGATACGGTCAGGCAATTGTGCCTATGGACGAGGTGCTTGTGCTTTGTGCAATTGATTTTTCGGGCAGACCAATGCTCTGCTTTGATGCTGAATTTACCTCACCTACCTTGGGTACATTTGATACCGAAATGGTGGAGGAATTTTTCAGGGCAGTTGCCGATAACTGCGGTATGACACTGCATATAAAGGTGCTTTCGGGCAAGAACAATCACCATATTGCAGAGGGCATATTTAAGGCATTTGGCAGGGCTATGGATATGGCAGTAACAGTTGACAGCCGTATTGACGGTGTTTTATCTACAAAAGGAATGTTGGAATAAATGATAGCAATTATTGATTATGGAATGGGCAATCTGCGCAGTGTGCAGAAGGCGTTTGAATTTTTGGGCTTTGAGGCTGTCGTAACCGATGACGTAAGTGTAATGGAAAAGGCGGACAAGCTGGTTCTGCCCGGTGTAGGTGCTTTTGGCGACGCCATAGCAACCATAAGGGAAAAGGGCTTTGATAAGGTTATATACAAGGCTTGTGAGCAGAAAAAGCCTTTCCTTGGTATCTGCCTTGGTATGCAGATGGTTTTTGACAAGAGCTACGAGTACGGCGAGTATGAGGGACTGGGTCTTATAAAGGGCGAGGTTAAGCTCCTGCCCGACAATGTTAAAAAGCCGCATATTGGCTGGAATAACCTTAATATTAAAATGCGCTCCCCTCTTTATGAGGGTCTGCCCGAAAGTCCATACGTGTACTTTGTACACTCCTATTATCTTGAAACGGATGCACCTGTTATTTCTGCCACAACATATTATGGCAAGGAGATACAGGTTGCTGTACAGCAGGATAATATTTTTGCCTTACAGTTTCACCCCGAAAAAAGCGGTGATGTAGGCTTACAGATACTTAAAAACTTTGGAGGACTTTAAAATGCAGATATACCCCGCTATAGATATAATTGACGGTAAGGCAGTGCGCCTTACACAGGGTAAGTTTGATGATGTTACCGTATTTAACGACAGCCCTGCTGCAGCCGCAAAGGACTGGATTGACGCAGGTGCAACCTATATACATATTGTTGACCTTGACGGCGCAAGGTACGGTAAAAGCTTTATTACGGATATTATTAAGGAGATACGCTCACAGTATGATATACCAATACAAACGGGCGGCGGCGTGCGTACCATGCAGGATATAACCGACAGAATAAACGCAGGTGCGTCAAGG
>CABUWB010000362.1 GCA_902495025.1 uncultured Eubacteriales bacterium | reverse complement strand
TGCAGAGGATAATATATGTGGTACTCGGGCTTATAATAGCACCGTTCTTTGTGGCAATAACGCCGCTTGACGGCGGTGCACGCTTTGAGAGGTGGAAGTCGTTTTTCATAGGTGCGTGCTTCAGCTCAATAGGCGTAATACTTTCAGTCAACATATATTTTATGGTAGTGCCTATTTTTGTGGCAGAGGGCTTTATTATGTCGGGGCAGAGCTCCCTGTCCTACCTTATAAGGCTTTATTCAATAGTAATATTAAGCCTTGCCTTTGAAAAGAGCGGTGCTATATTTAACCGTATCCTCTCCGATGCGGGCATAATGAGCACAAGCGAGGCATTTGAAAGCATTGTGGGCTTTATACAGAGCGGTCAGCGCTTTGCCAAGGGCGGCAAAAAGCTCAAAAAAAAATTGGGCAAGAAATAATTATTTGAGGGTGATATAATGCAGAATATAGTTTTTCTGGGTATATTCGATAAAATTGCAAACTGGATAATGTCAGGCGTAACAAAGGTGCTTACCTGGCTTGTAAGCAACATTATAGCACCCGTATGTACTTTTATATGGAACAATGCACTTAAATATGTTGTTGAGGAAATAACAGAGCTTATATCTGTTCTGCTATATCAGGTGTATGCACTGATTTTGTCCATACTTTATGCACTGGAAACGGCGGTCTACTCCTTTGCGGGCGTTAAAAACGTCAGCTTTGGCAGCCAGCAGGACAATATACTTTCGCTTATATTCAGCCAGCCTGCAGTAAAAAAGGCATTCTGGTACATAACGGCAATAGCTGTTGTGCTGCTTTTTATCTTTACGGTAATTACGGTTATAAAAACCACGCTCGACTTTGGCTATGACGGTAAAAAGAATATGGGTACCATTATGACCTCGTTTATAACAAGTGCCATTACATTTCTGATACTGCCTGTGTTCTGCTATGGTCTTGTGCAGCTTACAAGCGTTTGTATGAATTCACTGTATGCTGCAACCTCGCAGAGCGATACCTCGTCCATTACGGATAATCTTTTTATACTGTCCATAAGGGCAAATGTAAGCGATACCGCAAAGAACGGCATAAGCCAGAGCGATTACAGCTCACTTATTAAAAATATGTCATCTACGCCTATGTTCTGGCGCAATTATGACAGTGTAAAGCCGTTTATACACAAGGCATCAAACGTGGACTATGTTGTGGGTACGCTTGGTGCAATTATACTGGTAATTAACCTTATTATAATGTCGGGTACATTTATACAAAGGGTTATAGAGATAGTAATGCTCTACATAGTTTCGCCGATTTTTGTATCCACCATACCGCTTGATGACGGCGAGCGCTTTGGCAGATGGCGCCGTACCTTTATAGGCCGCCTGTGTATGGGTGTAAGCATGATAGTTGCCCTTAACGTGGTTATGATGCTGATTTCCATAATAATTTCGGGCAGTTCGGGCTACACAATAAGGTTTACAAGTGATGTTTCGGTTAAGACAAATACAGTGCAGGCTGTTGCCAATGACTCGGTTGATATTATACTGAAACTGATATTTATGATTGGCTGTATTATCTCGGTTAAAAATATAGGCAGCATGGTAACGGGTATGATTGACGAGGAGTCAGGTGCTGCTGAAAGAGAGTCCGTACGTGAAAATACAAGAAGGCTTGTTGAGGCGCCAAGAAATATGGCAAAAACGGTAGGTGCAGTAAAGGGAGTTGCTGAAATGGGCAGTGCAGCCTTTGCACAGCACCAGAAAAGAAGTACTATAAAAGGCTCACAGGAGCGTGGCTTCAGAGGTGAAACCGCGAATGCTTCGGAGCAGAGCTTTTATGATTCAGTAAAAAGGCAGAACAGCATTAACTCCGCAAAGGCGGTCTTTACTAAGAGGGGCGCTAAATACAGTGCCTTAAATGAACAGGCTAAAAAGGGCAATGCTGTGCTTTCGCAGTTCAGACAGCTTAAAACACATGAGGAAAGGTCTGCATTTATGCAGAGCTTTAAAAAGTCGGGCGGTATAGGCAGCTTACAGGTGAACGGATCCAAGTTTGGCAGCTCACAGATGACGAGTGTAAGCGAGAGAAAGGCACTCTCCAACCTTGAAAGCCGTATAGATACCGCAAAGGCAAACAGGGACAGGTTTGCAAAGGGTACTGCAGGCTATAAGAAATATGATAATCAGCTTAAAAATCTCGCAGGCATTAAAACAGGCTTTAATGCGCTTAATACCCATAAGGAAAGGGCAGCCTTTATTGGCTCACATAAGGAGTTTGGCAACATAACCTCAAGGGGCGCATCCGATATGATAAC
>CABUWB010000361.1 GCA_902495025.1 uncultured Eubacteriales bacterium | reverse complement strand
CGATGCAGTAAAGGCTAACCTTTTAAGGCTGCTTGCCGATACATATTCAATTGATGAGGACGATTTTCTCTCTGCCGAGCTGGAGGTTGTGCCTGCGGGCAGGGCAAGAGAGGCAGGCTTTGACAGGGCTATGATTTTAGGCTACGGACATGATGACCGCTCCTGTGCCTATACCTCGTTTGCTGCTATGCTTGAAAGCGGCAGTTTAAAGCGTACTGCCTGCTGTATTCTGACCGACAAGGAGGAAATTGGCAGTGTTGGCGCAACAGGTATGCACTCACGCTTTTTTGAGGACACCACAGCGGAGCTTTTAAGCCTTATGGGTGATTTCAGCGAGCTTAATTTAAGGAGAACAATGCGCAATTCGCTTATGCTTTCAAGTGATGTGAGCAGCGCCTACGACAGCCTTTATTCAGAGGTGTTTGATGCGAAAAATGTTGCGTATCTTGGCAGGGGAGTGGTGTTTAACAAGTTTACCGGTTCAAGGGGCAAAAGCGACTCTAATGACGCCAATCCCGAATTTATTGCACTTATAAGAAATATACTTGATGGTGAAAACGTAGCCTTCCAGACTGCCGAGCTTGGCAAGGTTGACAGGGGCGGCGGCGGAACTATCGCCTACATACTTGCAAACTATGGCATGAATGTAATTGACTGCGGCGTGCCTGTGCTGAATATGCACGCACCATGGGAGGCCGTAAGCAAGGCTGATATTTATGAGGCTAAAAAGTGCTACACTGCATTTATAAATAAGGCTGAAAGGCTGAAAATAGAATAAATTTACAGACGAAAGGGCGTATTATACTGCCCTTTTTTCTTATTTGAATAACTTTTTACAAATAATAGTTGGTATTTTAATAAAAATATGGTATAATCTAGGGAAGCGCAGTATATTCTGCGTGACTAAAAGGAGTGAAAATTTTAATGGAAGATAAAAAGAAGTGTTGTCCCGCAGGCGGCAAGGGCATAGGCGGACAGGCTGTCATTGAGGGCGTTATGATGATGGGTAAAACCATGTACGCTCTGGCAGTGCGCACACCCGACAGCACAATTGCTGTTGAAAAGGTGCCTTTAAATCCTCCGGACAAAAAGTACAGCATACTTGCATGGCCTCTTATAAGGGGTGTGGTATCGTTCATAAACAGTATGGTTATCGGTATGAAGGTTATCTCAAAGTCGGCTGAAATGGCAGGGCTTGACGATATTCAGGCTGAGGAGGACGACAGCAAGTTTGACAAATGGCTTATTGAAAAATTTGGTGATAAGCTCTCGGACTACATTATTTATTTCAGCGTGGTTATTGCGATTATCTTTTCCGTTGCGGTATTTATGGTGCTGCCAACCTTTATAGGCGGCTGGATAAGCTCACTGTTTGGCATAAGCACAAGGCTCAGGGGCGGCGTTGAGGGTGTAGTGCGTATTGTAATTTTTATTGCTTACCTGCTGCTTGTGGCACAGATGAAGGACATAAAAAGAGTGTTTATGTACCATGGTGCGGAGCATAAAACCATCAACTGCTTTGAAAGCGATGAGGAGCTGACTGTTGAAAATGTACGTAAGCACACAAGGCTGCATAAAAGATGCGGTACAAGCTTTCTTATGTTTGTAATGATTGTCAGCTTTGTGGTTTTCTTTTTCATCAAAACGGACGTGCTTTATCTGAGAGTTATTTCAAGAATACTGCTTGTACCCGTAATTGCAGGTATATCCTATGAAATTATACGCTGGGCAGGCAGACATGATAACTGGCTTGTTAAAATTGTCAGCGCACCCGGTCTTGCAATGCAGCTTATTACAACAAGTGAGCCGGAGGACGAAATGCTGGAGGTGGCAATATCATCACTGAAAGCAGTGCTTGATGTTGAGCCTGAAAAGGAAAAAGAGGACGAAAATGCTGCTGGGTGAGCTGCTTGAAAGGACAAAGGCACTGCTAAAGGCTGACGGCATTGAAAGCTGGCGCATAGACAGTGAGCTTATTGTCATGCAGGCGGCGGAATGCAGCAGGGTACAGCTTATAACAAGGGATAATGTCCCTTTGACAGATATACAGCTTAAATCGGCAGAGGAAATGACCACAAGAAGGCTTAAAAGAGAGCCTATGCAGTATATTTTAGGACACTGCGAGTTTATGGGGCTTGATTTTAAACTAAGCAGTGATACCCTTATACCCAGAGGGGATACGGAGTGCCTTGTGGAAACAGTGCTTGACTATATAAAAAAAAGCGGCAGCAAAACGGTGCTTGACATAGGTACGGGCAGCGGCGCAATAATAATAAGCCTTGCGGTGCTTGGCGGTATCAGCGG
>CABUWB010000360.1 GCA_902495025.1 uncultured Eubacteriales bacterium | reverse complement strand
GTAATTAACTTGTAGGGGCGGATTCCATATCCGCCCGAATGTTGAACATGTTGCAATGGTTGACGGGCGGCAGGTTGCCGCCCCTACGAATGTTAGGTTGTTGATGTGACTCTGCTAAATATTAATTTTCCACCGCAAACAAGAGCTATTGTTTAAAACAAACACAACAGTCCATTTGTTTTGCATTATACACAGACCATACAAAGGCAAAACATAAATCATAAAAGTTTAAGTTGAATTAGATATAACAACTGTGATATAATGGTTTTATTAAGTAAGCCTGTATTAAGGCGAATAATGCTAATGATATGTGAGGTGCAGTTATGGAACATTACAACCCTATTTTAAAGGATAACAGCAGCCAGAAAAAGTTTTTTACTATCGGAGAGATTATGCTTAGGCTTACCCCTCCGAATTACGATAAAATCCGTATGGCAAGCAGCTTTGAGGCAAGCTATGGCGGCAGTGAGGCAAATATTGCGCTTGCGCTGGCAAACCTTGGTGTGGACAGTACATTTTTTACCGTAGTACCAAATAACTCCTTAGGTAAAAGTGCCATAAGGCTTTTAAGAAGTAATGATGTACATTGTTCGCCAGTTATCCTCAGTACCCCTGAGGAAACACCTACCCACCGCCTTGGCAGCTATTACCTTGAAACAGGCTATGGTATAAGGGCAAGCAAGGTTATTTATGACCGTAAGCATTCTGCAATAACAGAGTATGATTTCAGCAAGGTTGATTTGCATGAGCTGCTGGAGGGCTTTGACTGGCTCCATTTAAGCGGCATTACCCCTGCACTTGGTCCTAACTGTGCACAGCTTATACTTGATGCGCTTAAGGTGGCTAAGGAAAAGGATATGACTGTCAGCTTTGACGGCAATTTCCGCAGCGCCCTTTGGACATGGGACGAGGCAAGGGATTTCTGTACACAGTGTCTGCCTTATGTTGATGTGCTGCTTGGTATTGAGCCTTATCACCTCTGGAGAGATGAGGAAAACCACAGCAAGGGCGACTATAAGGATAATATTCCGCTCCAGCCAAGCTATGAGCAGCAGGACGAGGTATTCAGAAGATTTATTGAAAAGTATCCTAACCTTAAATGTATTGCACGCCATGTGCGCTATGCCCACAGCGGTAGTGAAAACAGTTTAAAGGCATTTATGTGGTATGAGGGTCATACCTTTGAAAGTAAAATGTTCACCTTTAACATACTGGACCGAGTAGGCGGCGGTGATGCCTTTGCAAGCGGTCTGATTTATGCCATGGTGCATAACTACAAGCCTATGGATATGGTAAATTTTGCGGTTGCAAGCAGTGTGCTTAAGCATACAATTCATGGTGATGCAAATATTACCGACGATGCAAAGACTATCCGCAACCTTATGAATATGAATTACGATATAAAGAGATAAAAACACTTTTACAAAAACGGTGCAGCCTGAAATTGACTGTGCCGTTTTTTATATATTTAAGGCATACAGTACGGTATTATTTACTATAACACAAATTTTTCATAATTATCCTCTTTACAAATGGAATATATTTATTTATACTAAAGTTATAGGTTAGTTAATTTTTCGATTTGTAAGGTTGTGATTTTATGAAGATAGAGAAGATAAGCAATACACAGATAAAGGTTATTTTAAGCCGCAGGGATTTGGAGGAACGCAATCTGAAATTTACCGAGATTGCCAGTGTGTCCGATAAAACAAGGGAGCTTTTTAAGGAAATGATGGAGGAGGCAGTGAGGGAGTTTGGCTTTACTGCCGACAATATACCGCTTATGATTGAGGCTGTACCTATCGGCAATGATGAAATTATGCTGCTTGTTTCCAAGGTGGACAGTGAGGAGCCTGCTGAAACTGCGCTTAATATTGTACCTATGGCTCTAAGGGACAGACTTTTTGTACGCAAAAGAGTTGAGGAGCTGCCCGAGGAAATAGTATTCGGGGACGGCAGGGTGTCGCTTTACTCATTTGAGCATCTGGACGAGGTAAGCGCCCTCTGTGCGCAGCTTAAAACCTTATACGAGGGCAAAAGCTCACTCTATAAGGAAAACGGCGTTTACTACCTTGTTTTAAGTGCCGATTTTGCCGTGGGTATAAGTGCCGAGAGCTTTGACTCACTTGTGTCCGAATATGGCGTAAAGCATATTTCAAATGCCATGTCAAAGGCATATCTTGAGGAGCATGCCGAGGTGATAGTTGACGGCAGGGCTGTTGAGGTGCTTGCGGAATTGTAAAATTGTAAAAAATGGGGCTGTCGCATTACTTTTTCGACAGCCCATGTTTTTTCTTAATATAAATTAGAGTTTATC
>CABUWB010000359.1 GCA_902495025.1 uncultured Eubacteriales bacterium | reverse complement strand
TGTCATAGGCTGTGACATATCCAAAGGGTTCTCCTATATTTGCAGCAGCTATAAGTGTAGTATTATCATATATTATAGGAGTATGCTCCATGGATTTTTCCGTTCCGTTTATATTCATCTTGCTACTACCAAGCTTAATGGTTGCTGTAGTGCCGTCCTTTGAGACAGTTAGTGTCTTTGTTTCATTCTCCCATTTGACATCCGCACCCATAGCCTCATATACACCTCTTGCAGGAACCAAAAATTTTCCGTCAAAGCTTTTGCCTTTTTCATTAAGGGCAGTGTTGTTTACAACGAGCAGTGTTGACTGATTGGCACCATATACACATGTCGCAAATAAACTGGTCATGGCAAGGATAAAAAATACAAGTATTATTTTATTAATACGGTTCTTTAATCTGTGTTTATTATTTCTCATTTTGATATATCCTACCTAATATCTCCTTGTTACAGTTATACAATATTTCATTTGTTTCCATTACATTAAGTTTATTTGATATTGCATATAAAATAATAGAATCCCTTGCATCCCTCGGGTCAAGCATACTATATTTTGCTAGCCTAAGTAAAAACTGAAATTCATTATATGTCAGCTCCATAGCAATACCTATTGCAATGTATATATCTCTGGCTGCCTTTCTCTTTCCATTAAACACCTTATATACATAGTCACCAAGGCAGGAATTTAGCGAAATTTGGCTAATTTTAATGTGCTTTTCATGAAGAAGCTTTTTTAAATACTCATCAACACTTATGCTAAGGTATTCCTCTTTGTTTTCTTTGATAAAATCTTCAATAGATATTGTGCTTTTAATATTATTTAAAAGCTCATCAGTTGATTTTTTCATTGACTTTATTTTCCTTTCAAATATAATTATATTATAGAATCTCTTATAGTTCAAGGGGGAAAATGAATATGCTGTCATCAACAGATAAATACAAATTATCGCTTTATAATATTAAACAGTCGGTACATTCAAGTACAAGCTGCGATATATATTTAACTCAATCCTCACTTGACAATAAGCTTTACATCAAAAGAGTATACAAAGATGCTAATATGTTTGAACTTTTCTCTGCAATCAGGGATAAAAAGGTAAGGAATACACCAAAGTTGTTTGAGCTTTTCTATGATGGCAGCAATACCATCGTCATAGAGGAGTACATACCTGCTTATACTGCGGACTCCATAACACTTACCAAGTCTGCTTTATATACAATTATCATAAGTCTGCTTATAAGCGTAGAGGATTTACACAGTATCAATATCATACACAAAGATATTAAGCCTGCAAATATTCTTGTTACCAATGACTATAAGGTTTATCTTATAGACTTTGGCATAGCCCGATTTTACTCGGACGCACTTGACTGCGATACCACGCTGTCAGGTACAAAGGGCTTTGCTGCTCCTGAGCAATATGGATTTCAGCAAACTGATTTTCGCTCTGATATATATTCAATTGGTAAAACTATATCCTCACTGGAACAGGCAAATAATATTAACTCCGGATTAAAAAGTGTAATAGATAAAGCCATATCCTTTGACCCAAAGGATAGATACAACTCCATACCTAAGCTGCGATTGGCAATAAAAATAAGCAGACTCAAACCTGTACTCATAATGTCGGCAGTATTTTGCTTTCTTTTCATCTTTTATCTTGCGGTTATTATACATAGTAACAAAAGCGTAAATATTGACAATAATTATACACCTGAAACTACTATAAATAATGAACAGTCCGTTTCAACAGAACAGACAACCTTATCCGAAACATCTGCACAGTTTGCAACAGTATCTGCAGTTGATGATGCTGAAACACGGCCTGAGCCCGATGTTGGAGTCCAGTCTGAATCGGATGCTGCAGCACAGCATAAGACTGATGTAAGCACTGCCGACTATACAAAAACTGATATACAAGACAGCATAAATATACTGCATTATAAGGACGGTGCGTTCTATTACAACGGTTTGACAGTTCCTGATGGTACGGCTTTTATGGAAATGCTCGGCAATGAAGTATCAAAGAGCTGTGGAATAATGATAAATGGTACCTATGTAACTGTCGAGTGTATCAGAGATAATTCGTCCCTGACAGTTAATTTAACTGATACACAGGGGCATAAGGACAGCTTTGTAACAGAAATTTCCGATGCACAGTTACGCAGTTATTCTGCTTCGGCTACTCCATGCTTTAATGCCTATGTATTCTTTTTAGATTATAATAATGACGGCAATACGGAGATTTTTGTCAACTTTACTGATGCAGCCCAGCTGCTTAATGAAGATGGCAAACCAATTACTGTCGATTATGGCAGCGGCTC
>CABUWB010000358.1 GCA_902495025.1 uncultured Eubacteriales bacterium | reverse complement strand
TTATCCAGAACAGAGAACGCATTATTGAAAGGCGTATTATTATAGCTCTTGTTGCCTTTTTGGTTATCCTTGCAGGCTATATTGCAGTAAACAAATATGCAGGCACACCCGCATCGCAGCAGTATAAACTGCGTGATGACAGCCTTAACAGCAAATATCTTGACAATAAAAAGCCTGCTGACGGCACTGACAACACCTCTGCTGATGAGGAAGCTGCCTTTGATTACAGCAAGTCTATAATATGTTGGGGCGACTCATTTTCGGATAATAATGCAAACAGCACAAATTTTTATACATATTATCTTTCACAAAAGCTTATGGAGGTAGGTGCTGATATAGACAGCGTATTTTCATCTGGTCTTGAGGGCGACTTAATACCTGTAATTGCGGCAAAGCAGGGCGGTATACCCATGCTTGCACAGCCAATGACAATACCTGCTGCTAAGGAGAGCGTACCCATAACGCTCAAAAGCACGCTCGGCGGCAATGTTATTTTGCAGGACAAGCTTAACTCGGGTCTTAACCCCTGTACAATTGCAGGCGTAGAGGGTGTTATTGATTACCGAAACGGCGTTCTCTCCTTTACAAGACAGGAGGCAGGCAAGGAGGTTAAAATAACTACTCCCACCACCGTTGTAACAAATGCAATGGCTAATATTAAGGACTATACGGCAGTTTACTTTTTCGGCGGTGACTGCACAAAATATACACCAAACGAACTTGTATCAATGTATAAAAAAATGATTGCCTTTAACGGAGGCGAAAAATATGTTATAATAGGCTCAATAACAGGCAGTGAGGAAACCTTATCACCCTACGAGCAGGCGCTTACCAAGGAATTTAAAAGTCATTACATCAATTTAAGGGCTTACCTCACAAGTGATGTATTTAATGATTATGAAATTGAAATAACCGCAAATGACGCAAAGGCTCTGCGCACAGGCAGCGTTCCACCGTCCTTTGTGCTTAACGGCAAAAGACTTTCCGACCAGGGCAGCGAGATACTTGCAAACCTGCTTTTTGACAGACTACTTCAGCTTGAACTGATATAATTACAAAAGGAGCAGTATTAAATGAAGAAATCACAACCCAAAGACAAAAAAGTTTTAAATAAAATTATTACTGTGTTAAGCATACTGCTTGCAGTTGTTGTAATAGGTAATGTAGGCTATTTCTCCTACCTTTATTTTGGACAGAAGGCAGCGGAAAAGGAGCTTGCACAGGCTGTTGAAACCGCCGTTGCCGAGTGCGAGGCTACTCTTGCCGATTTTGGCATAACCGAAACACAGGAGGAGTATATGGCGCTGTACAAGCAGAATATGGAAGAATGTAAAACTACCTTCCAGAAGGCTTACATTGCAAATGCAATGCTTACCTACGCTGCAAACAGCGCAAACCTTGAAAACTCAAATAATATAACCGAAATTTACAACTCGGGTACAATGGGTCAGTCCAAGGATTACCTTGTACAGGACCTTAACAATGCCAGAAACAAATTACAGGCGGCAATATACAAATACACTGTTTATAATAAAGATTAATAATAAAACCGAAAGGAAGTAATACCAATGATAAGAACACGTTTTGCTCCAAGCCCAACAGGCTATATGCACATAGGCAACCTGCGTACCGCACTTTATGAATTTTTAATTGCAAAATCACAGGGCGGCAAGTTTATTTTACGTATTGAGGATACAGACCAGGAGAGATTTGTTGAGGGTGCTACCGATATTATTTACAACACCTTAAAAATGTCGGGCATTACCCATGATGAAGGCCCTGATGTGGGCGGTCCTTATGCGCCTTATGTACAGAGTGAAAGAAAGAATGACTACCTTGATTATGCACTTGAGCTTATTGAAAAGGGCGAGGCTTATTACTGTTTCTGCACAAAGGAGCGTCTTGACAGCCTTAAAACCGAAACAAGCGGTCATAACCAGATTGTAAAGTACGACCGCCACTGTCTTTCACTCACTAAGGAAGAAATTGAGGAAAAGCTCGCTGCGGGTACACCTTATGTTATTCGCCAGAAAATACGTGAGGGACAGACAACCTTCCATGATGAGGTTTACGGTGATATTACGGTTGATAACTCAGAAATGGAGGACCAGATTTTAATTAAATCGGACGGCTACCCAACCTACAACTTTGCAAACGTAATTGATGACCATATTATGGATATTACGCATGTTGTAAGAGGTGCCGAGTATCTTTCATCAACACCAAAGTATAACCTGCTTTATGAGGCATTTGGTTGGGATATACCTACTTATATTCACCTTCCCGCAGTTATGAAGGACCAGCACCATAAGCTCTCAAAGCGCAACGGCGA
>CABUWB010000357.1 GCA_902495025.1 uncultured Eubacteriales bacterium | reverse complement strand
TCTGTTACCTTAAGCGGAGCCGTATATAAAAGCTGGTCTGTTTTCTGCCTTGCCTCCTCCGCAAAAAGACGCATTGTAAGCACAGGTACAAGTATAAGAAACATAATCATTGTACCAAGCAGCGTTTCGCTGTAGTCTGCACTTGCTGCAGCAACATTCTGCGACATGAAAAAATAACCTGTAATAAGTACAAAAAAACCGAGAAAGGCATAGCCCGTAAGTGTTGTAAAATATGTTCTCAGCTCTTTTTTAAATATAGCAATCATTCTTCATCCTCCTCCGTATCTTCCTCGGCAACAGGATTTTTCTCCGATATTTCCTCTGTTTCTTCATTATTAATTGTTTCACCGACAGGCAGCGGATTATCATACTCGCCGTTAATAACCTTTAAGAACACCTCTTCAAGGGTAAGTGCTGCCGATTTAACCATAACAACCTCTGCACCTGCATCAACAAGCACTTTAACAAGTGCAGAGCGTATATCCTCATTACCTGTAACAACTCTGAGCTCGCTGCAGTTATCCTCACCACATACGGTAATTGTTACATTCCTGACACCCTCTGTATTTTCAAGCAGCTCTGCCTCCTTCACACCATCGCCCTTAACTCTTATAAGCTGTGCATTTTCAGCAGTACCCTCTTCAAGGCGCTGTGTTGTATCACTTGCAACAATTTTTCCGTTGTTTATAATCATAACTCTGTCGCATACGGCACTTACCTCACTTAAAATATGTGAGCTTAAAAGTATGGTATGTCTTTCGCCAAGTTTTTTGATAACCTCACGCATTTCAATTATCTGCTGTGGGTCAAGACCGACCGTAGGCTCGTCCAGTATAAGGACGGACGGATAGCCGACAAGCGCCTGTGCAAGACCTACTCTCTGCCTGTAGCCCTTTGAAAGATTTTTGCATATTCTCTTTCTTACATGGGATATGCCTATCGTCTGTGTAATATCATCAAGCATAGCCGCTCTTTCAGACTTTGGCACACGCTTTATATCACACACAAAATCAAGATATTCATCAACCCTCATATCACCGTAAACAGGCGGTACGTCAGGCAGATAACCAAGCTGCTTTTTAGCCTCAACAGTATCCTCTAATATATCGTGTCCGTTTATGGTAACGCTGCCCTCACTTGCCGATATAAAGCCTGTCATCATATTCATTGTGGTTGTCTTGCCCGCACCGTTAGGCCCGAGAAAGCCAAGTATTTCACCGTCATTTACAGTAAAGCTGATATTGTCAACCGCCCTGTGATGACCGTAAATTTTTGTCAGATTTTTTACCTCTATCAAAGCTGTTTCCTCCTTTGAGCTGTTTAAAAAGCCTTACCTAATAATATACAACAAAGTAATGATTTTATCAACTAATTATTAATTAAAGTTTTCTTAAATGAAAAACGGGAGCATTTATACGCACCCGTTTATATCTTTATAATAGTCAAGCATGGCATAAAGCTTTTTATCACCTGTAAGCTCTGCCGCCCCTGTAAGTATTCTAAGTGAAATTTCATTATTAAGGTAGATAAACCTGTCATCACCCCATTCAGGCTCATCACCGCCCTGTGCAAAATCCCAGAAAAGCATTTTTGCGGCATGCTCGGGACTGAATGTATAGCGGTAATAGCTTTCTGCCCAAAGCTGCGAAATTCCGTTTATATCCTCATCAATATTTTCTATAAGATAAAGGGCAAAAATGCACCTCTTATCCTCAGAGTTTCCCTTTTCAACGGTAGTCAGTACACACAGCCTGCCGCATGAGGTGTTAAGCCGCCTTGGTGTCCTGTCATTTTCGGTGCCTGCACTAATTACCCAGTCCCTTAACAGACGGCTTTCAGGACAGACAAAGCCGCCGTCCTCCATAAGCCTGTCAAGCTCCCTGCGTGTTGCGGTACTCTTATTCTCCACATACACACCGCAGCGGCAGTCACGCTGTGTACACCAGCGGTCATCTGCTGCCGATACATTTTCCTCCAGCACATCATCACTGCATACACCGTTAAAGCCTATTGTACTTTCATTTTTTCCACCGTCACAGTATACAAGGTTTACAGCAATATCAAAGCCGCTGCTTTCCTCCCTTTGGTTATTATGGGACAATACCGCTCTTGCCTTACTGATTTTATTTTCAATCTGTGATAGTCTTTCGCATTTTTCGGCATAAATTTTACTTTCATTATCTGACACATACTGCTTTAAAAGCTCCACAGTTTCATCATTACCGACAAGCAGTGATATAAAAACTCCGTTAAGAGCAAACTTTCGCTCCCTGCCGTTAAAGTCAATGCTTATGGTATCGCTGTTAATTGCAGTAATGCTGCCTGTACCGAATTTTTTAT
>CABUWB010000356.1 GCA_902495025.1 uncultured Eubacteriales bacterium | reverse complement strand
CAAGCAGCTTTCCTGCTCTTTCAGCAGCAGCCTTATCGGGCATACAGAACGGATTGTTAAACCTCTCGTTTATATCAAAGTTATCCTCGTCAATTTTAACGCTGTTAATTGCCGTCGTATATGCGTCAACACTTATTCCAAGCTCTGCAAGCATTTTTCTTGCAACTGCGCCTGCCGCAACTCTTGCTGCAGTTTCCCTGCCCGAGGAGCGTCCACCGCCCCGGTAATCCCTGAAGCCGTACTTGCTTTCAAAGCCGAAGTCGGCATGACCCGGGCGGAAAACATCGCAGATTGCGGAATAGTCCTTTGACCTCTGGTCCTCATTAAAAATAGCAAGCGAAATAGGTGTGCCTGTGGTTTTACCCTCAAAAACACCGGATAAAATCTGTACCTTATCGCCCTCGCTGCGCATGGTTGTATACTTACTGCTGCCTGGCTTGCGCCTGTCTAAATCCCTTTGAATATCCTCTTCGGTTATGGGTATACCCGCAGGCGCTCCGTCAATTACAACGCCTAAGCCCCTGCCATGGCTTTCTCCCCATGTACTTATTTTAAATATGCTGCCAAAAACCGAGCCTGACACCAAAATCACCCTTTATAAATTTATTTTTACTGAATAAATCAGTGTTTTTCTTGCAAATACAAGTGTAAGATAGTATAATTAAATAAACTATTCAATGTATTTTAACATTTTTAACTACAATTTACAACAAAATTTTTTAAAATGACATAATTATACATCATTCTAAGGAGAATATATGAATAAATTTAGGTTTCATCTGAAGCCTGCGCAAATTATTTTGCTTGGCTTTGCTTTTATAATTCTTGCAGGCGGTCTGCTGCTCTCACTGCCCATATCATCAAAGGACGGTAGCTTTACCCCTTTGCTGGACAGCTTTTTCACCGCAGCCTCAGCCTGCTGCGTAACAGGTCTTACTGTGGTTAATACTGCAGAGCACTGGTCATTATTCGGTCAGATAATAATACTTTTGCTTATACAGGTGGGCGGTCTTGGCTTTATGACGCTTATAACAACTGTGCTTGTGGTTACGGGCAGACGTATCACCTTAAAGGACAGGCGTGTTATACAGGAGTCACTTAACCTTTCGCAGCGCAGCGGTATAGTCAGATTTGTTAAATTTCTTATGAAGTTTACCTTTACAATTGAGCTTATAGGTGCAGGACTGCTCACAATACGCTTTTTGTCTGACTATAAGCCATTGGAAGCAGTATGGATGGGTATTTTCCATTCCGTATCAGCCTTTTGCAACGCAGGCTTTGATGTTATAGGGCAGTCCAGTCTTATGCCTTATGCGCAGGATACAGCCGTAAACATAATAATTATACTGCTTGTTGTAATGGGCGGTCTTGGTTTTCCAGTGTGGGTGGAGCTTGGCAGAATAATTTCCGAGCGCAAAACGTGTAAATATACACTCCGCCAGAAAATTTCAAGACTTTCACTGCACACCAAGCTTGTACTTACCGCAACGGCATTTCTTATTATTTCGGGTGCTGTGTTTACATTTTTAACCGAGCATAACAACCCTGCAACAATGGGCGGATATTCACTGCATGGCAAAATACTTGCCTCGCTCTTTCACTCGGTTGCACTGCGTACGGCAGGCTTTGTTACAATAGATTATTCAGGGCTTAAATACGCAACTGAATTTTTTTCCGTTATACTTATGATGATAGGCGGCTCACCCTGCGGTACTGCAGGCGGTATTAAAACAATATCAGTTACCGTTATTATTCTTGCAGTAATATCCCTTATAAAGGACAAGGACAGCATTTGTGCCTTTAAACGCAGCATATCAATTAAAATACTGCAAAAGGCACTTGCCGTTACAATAATAATGCTGACTCTGCTTATTGTGTCCGCAACACTGCTGTCAATTACCGAGGTTGGCATTGACTTTGAGTATGAGTTTCTGGATTTGATATTTGAAGCCGCATCTGCTTTAGGTACGGTAGGCAGTACAACAGGCATAACACCTCATCTTACGCAAATAGGCAAGGTTATAATTATGTTTTGTATGTTTACGGGCAGGCTTGGACCTATAACAATAGCAATTTCATTTACAACAACCAATACAGATAAAAACAAAATTCACTATCCTAATGAGGATATACTGGTAGGTTAAGGAGGCTAATATGAAAAATAAAAAGCAGTTTGCCGTTTTGGGACTTGGACGCTTTGGACAGGCGGTTGTAAAAACACTTTCCGAAAACGGCTATGATGTTATATGCTGTGATAAAAACCCAGAGCTTGTTGCACAGATTACCCCATACGCAACGGACGTTGTGCAGGCGGATATTTCCGACGAGGGCGCATTAAAGGAAATGGGACTT
>CABUWB010000355.1 GCA_902495025.1 uncultured Eubacteriales bacterium | reverse complement strand
GGTATATATAAAGTCGCCCATGTTGTCCTCCTCAACAATATAAAAATTGTTGCTGTAGGCAAGCTCTAGCAGCTCACGCTTTTTCTTAAGGCTGTAGCTTATACCCGTAGGCGTCTGGCAGCGTGGCATAATATAAATAAATTTGGGCGAATATATTTTAAGCAGGTTTTTAAGTGCCGCAATATCTATTCCGTCGTTTTCAAGCGGTATTTCAAGCGCCTGCGCACCTCTTGAAAATATTGCACCGAGTGCACCGTAATAGGTAGGCTTTTCGGTAAAAACAACATCGTTTACACTAAGCATTGCCTTTGAAATTATATCAAGTCCCTGCTGTGCACCCGAAATTATCTGTATACGCTCCGCTATTGTCTTAATACCACTGTTTTCAAGCATTCTGGCTATGCTTTCCCTTAGCGGCTCATAGCCCATGGAGTCCTGATAGCTGAAGGCGTTGCCTCTGTCCCTGTCAAGTACGTTATTAAAAAACTGCTTAAAGCTCTCAACGGGGAATAAATCAACCGATACGGAGGTGTCAGCAAAATTAATGCAGTTTTCAGCATTGGTAAGGTCAAGATTTCTGCGGCTTAACAGGTTTCTTTCAACAGGCTCGTTTTCGTTAAGCTCAGGCTCGGCAACAAAGGTGCCGCTGCCTATATGTGAGTAGACTGCCTTTTTACTTTCTAAATATTTATACGCATTTATTACGGTAACACTGTTTACATTAAGCATTGCGGCAAGCGTACGTATGGGCGGCAGCTTGGTGTTTGGTGTAAGCTCTCCCTGCTCCATAAGGTTAAGCAGACTTTCGGCAAGCTGGCGGTAAAGCGGCAGTGTATGGGTTTTATCAAGTTTAATTGTGCTGTATATGTCCATTTTCATTCTCCTCCGTTGTATATCGGTACAATTTTAGCACACTTAGCAATTTTTATCAATTAAAATTATGGACTTTTTTGCCGTATTGTTGTATAATGTATTTACTATCGGGGAGCAATCTCCTACGATGAATTAAGAGAGGTGATTATTATGGATAAAAAATTTGCCGTAACAATTGCAAGGCAGTATTGCAGCGGTGGTCATGAAATTGGCGAAAAGCTGGCAAAAAAGCTCGGAGTTGACTTTTATGACAAGGAGCTTATTGCGCTTGCCGCTAAAAAGAGCGGATATGCCGAGAGCGTTTTTGAAAAGGCTGACGAGGTTGCAACCAACAGCCTGCTTTATTCTGTTGTAATGGGTTCATACCCTATGAACTCCTTATTCTTCCAGAATAATAATATGCTTACAAACGATACTCTCTTTGCTATCCAGTCCAAAGTAATCAAGGAGCTTTTGCAGGAAAAGTCTGCCGTAATAGTAGGACGCTGCAGCAACTATATTTTAAGGGAGCAGCCTAACCTTATTAGGGTGTATTTAAGAGCTGATACGGATTTCAGAAAAAAGCGCTTTATGGAGCTTTACGGTGATGAAAACACTAAGGAAAAGGATATTGAGGGTATTCTTAGCAAGGCTGATAAAAAGCGTGCTGCCTACCACAGCTATTATTCGGGGCTGGAGTGGGACAGCGTAAATGGCTATGATATAGTTATTAACACCGCAAAGGTTGGTATTGACGGTGCTGTTGACCAGATTATCGCTTATATTAACTCTGCTGTAAAATAAAATAAATATAATTGAGGGGGTGTTCTTGGAGCACCCTTCTTTATTAATTCGGAGGCTTTTGGCTTGAAAAATTTTGTAACACAAAACAGACTTTCTTTTTCAGATAAATTAAATGATAACAGTGCGGCTGTAATTTTCAGTGGCAGGGCAAGAAAAAAGCTCGGTGATGAGTTTTATCCCTTTACGCCCGACAGAAATTTTTATTATTTAACTGCAATTGACAGACCCAAGCTTATCCTGCTTATGGTTAAGAAAAACGGTATAACCGATACAACACTTTTTATTGAACGCTTTGACGAGGTCAAGGCAAAGTGGGTCGGTGCGGTTATATCTGCCAAGGAGTGTGAGCAGCTCTCGGGCATAACAAACTATAATTATATTGATGAATTTTATGAAATTTTTTCGGGCAGGGTTTTTAACGGTCAGCTTGAAAATGTGTATATCGACCTTGAAAACAGGGATTTTGAAACCGTAAGTCCTGCGCTTGATTTTGCAAAAAAAGTGAGGGAAAATTATCCCGCACTTAATATATATGACGCTCACCCTGTTCTTGCAGGCATGCGCCGCATTAAAAAGCCGATTGAGGCGGAAAAAATCACAAAGGCGATAGATATTACCGCAAAGGGTATTAAAGCAATGATGAAAAATGCACGCCCCGATATGTATGAGTATGAAATTGAGGCATACTTTGACTTTGAGCTG
>CABUWB010000354.1 GCA_902495025.1 uncultured Eubacteriales bacterium | reverse complement strand
TTATTGCTGCCATGAAAATCGCTGCCGCCTGAGAGCAGCAGCCTGTTCTGCTGTGCAAGCTTTTTAATGTATTTTGTATCCGACGGTGAGTGTGTGGAGTAGTAAGCCTCAATGCCCGTAAGAGAGGCGGCGGCAAGCTCACTGACCATATTTTCAAGTCCCTTTGTGTTTATCTTATACAAAAGAGGGTGTGCAAGCACCGCAATACCGCCTGCGGAGCGTATCATATTAATGGATGTTATGTAATCGGGCAGTTCTCGTGGAATGTAGGCAGGGCAGCGGTCACCTATAAGCCTGTCAAATGCCTCGTTTATGGAGGTGATATAGCCCTTTTTCAGCATAATGCCTGCAAAGTGCGCCCTTGTTATTATGCTGCCTGCGGCAAATTCACTAAGCTCGTCATAGCTTATTTCAATACCCATATCCGACAGCGCTGCGAGCATTTTTTTGTTGCGCTCCTCCCTGCTTTGACGAAGGGCAGTAAGCCATTCTAAAAGAGAGGTGTTTTCTGGGTCTATAAAAAGTCCCACAATGTGTATTTCAAGTCTGTCATACATTGAGGATATTTCTATGCCGGGTATTACCTCAAGTTCTCTGCCCTCTGCGGCGAAAAGTGCCTCTGCTATGCCCTCTGTGGTGTCATGGTCGGTTATGGCAATGGCGCAAAGTCCCTTTTCTGCCGCATAGGCTATAAGCTCACTTGGTGTAAGCGTACCGTCAGAGGCGGTGGTATGTGTATGCAAATCAATAGTTTTCATTATATCATCTCCAAATATTAAGGAAACTCCGATTAATTCACTAAAACAGGTTTGAGATTAAATTTTTCAGACTGACGAAAATGACCGCAGGCGAAGCCATAGGCGCTTCGTCAAGGGAATTTGAGAAAAGTATGGAAAATTTAAGCCAAAGCTGTAAAAGATTAATTAATCAGAGATT
This sequence comes from uncultured Eubacteriales bacterium, assembly GCA_902495025.1. Taxonomy (GTDB): domain Bacteria; phylum Bacillota; class Clostridia; order Lachnospirales; family CAG-274; genus CALWRD01. Next base: position 1,423 of record CABUWB010000354.1, on the reverse strand, counting down.
CCTTAGTCTTAATATATCATAAATCAGGTATTTATTCAATATATATTATTATAAGAATAAACGGAGGTATTTATTATGACGGCAAGAAATAGTGCGGATTCGTCGGGGTTTAAGGCGGCTGCGCCGTTTAAGGGGCTGCTGTTTGCATATATAATAACATCAGCTGTACTTGTAATATATGCGCTGCTGCTCACCTATACGCAGCTCAGCGATAAAAATAATGCGGCTGTGGTGTTGGTTACTCTTGCCCTGTCGCTCATTGCAGGCGGTGCGTTTTCTGCTGCAAGTGCAGGTCAGAGGGGTATGCTGTGCGGCGCACTGACTGGTATTCTGTATGTTGCGGTTATGGTAGGGCTTGGCTTTTTTCTTGTGCCCGAATACAGTGTAGGCACAAAAACCCTTGTATGTATGCTGCTTGGTATCGCCTCGGGCGGACTTGGAGGCGTGATAGGTGTGAACATACGCAGAAGATAGCTGCCGTAAAATAAAATCCTTGCATATTAAAGAACGCTGTGTTATAATGATAAAAAATAATGGAATATTCTATGGAGGATTTAATTATGAAGCATATTAATACTTTAAACACAAAGTTACTTCAGAACACTGTTGCTAAGGGTGGCTGCGGCGAGTGCCAGACATCATGTCAGTCAGCTTGCAAGACATCCTGTACAGTTGCTAACCAGGCTTGCGAAAATAAGTAATTTTGTAAATTATTGCTGAAATTAATTAAGGGGTACGCAGCGTGCCTCTTAATTTTTTGTGTAAAAACCTATATATTTAAGGAGCGATATTATGATACATAAGTACAGGCTTAACGGTCTTAACATTGTGCTGGACGTAAACAGCGGTGCGGTACATCTTGTTGATGATGCGGTTTATGACATACTTGATTATTATAAAGATGAGTCTGAGGATAAAATAATCTCCCTGCTTGCCGATAAATATTCCGCACAGGAGATTAAGGAGGGTCTGGCAGAAATTAAGGAGCTGGAGGAGAATAAAATGCTCTACAGCGAGGATATTTTTGCCGACGTAATACCTAAGGTGGAAAACAGAAACCCCGTTGTAAAGGCGCTTTGCCTGCATATTGCGCATGACTGTAATTTAAAGTGCAAATACTGCTTTGCCGAAGAGGGCGAGTATCATGGCAAGCGTGAGCTTATGAGCCTTGAGGTTGGCAAAAAGGCTATTGACTTTCTTATTAAAAGCTCGGGCAGCAGAAAAAATCTTGAGGTTGACTTTTTCGGCGGTGAGCCTTTAATGAATTTTGATGTGGTTAAGGGCATTGTTGAGTATGCAAGGAGCGTTGAAAAGGAGGCGGGCAAAAATTTCCGCTTTACAATTACAACAAACGGCATACTGCTTAATGACGAGATACAGCAGTACATCAACGACAATATGCACAATGTTGTATTAAGCATTG
>CABUWB010000353.1 GCA_902495025.1 uncultured Eubacteriales bacterium | reverse complement strand
AGCCTACGGCAGGTGCCGCAGCTGCAACAGCATGCGCATTTACTACGACAGAGGCTATGCCGTCTATGTATATAAGGACGAAATACGTGAGGCAATACACCGCTTTAAATACAGCGGCAAGGGCGGCTTTGCAAGATTTTTTGGCAGGGAAATGGCGCTTTTTGCCGACTTGGAGGATATACCGCCTACTGACCTTATTGTACCTGTGCCAATACACAGCGAAAGGCAGCGCAAAAGAGGCTATAACCAGAGTGAACTGCTTGCAGATATATATTGCGGCATAAGAGGCGGCGAAAGCAGCCGTCTTATTAAAAGAGTTAAGAAAACCAGACCGCAGAGCAGCCTAAAAAAAGAGGACAGAAGAAAAAACGTGCGTGGTATATTTGCCATAAATGACTGTGGAACTGACGTAAAAGGCAAATCCGTACTTTTAATAGATGATATATACACCACAGGCAGCACCGTAAATGAATGTGCAAGGGTGCTGAAAAAGGCAGGAGCAAAAAGCGTATATGTACTATGCCTGAGCATAAGCGAGGTTGACTGATACCGCTGCACATATTTTTTTATAAAAAGTACAAAAACATATTGACAATATGTTTATCAGTGTTATAATGAAAACAATTAAAGAAAAATCTTCAGGGTTAGGTGCAATTCCTTACCGGTGGTAAAGCCCACGAGCCGTAATGGCATGATTCGGTGTAATTCCGAAGCCGACAGTAAAGTCTGGATGAAAGAAGATAGATATATTTTAAACGTATCCATTTACCCTGAGATTATTCTCGGGGTATTTTTTGTTATCAGAGGTGATTAAAATGGATTATATGCAGCGTGCCATTGAGCTTGCAGGGCGTGGCACAGGCTCGGTCAATCCAAATCCGCTTGTGGGTGCTGTCATTGTTAAGGACGGCAAAATTATAGGCGAGGGCTGGCACGAGAAATACGGCGGAGCGCATGCAGAGGTAAACGCCTTTAAAAATGCGGTGTGCGATGTTGAGGGTGCAGATATGTATGTAACGCTGGAGCCATGCGCACACTACGGCAAAACACCGCCCTGTGCAAAGGCAATAGCAGAGCATAAAATTAAGCGTGTATTTATAGGTATGAAAGACCCCAATCCGCTTGTTGCAGGCAAGGGCATAAAAATACTTGAGGATGCAGGCATTGAGGTAGTCTGTGGTATGCACGAGGACGAATGCAGGGCATTAAACCCGGTATTTTTAAAATATATCACAACAGGCAGACCTTTTGTTGTAATGAAATGCGCAATGTCGCTTGACGGCAAAATTGCAACCTGCACAGGCAAGTCAAAATGGATTTCCTCGGAGGGCTCACGCAGCAGCGTACAGCAGATGCGCCATGCACTGCCTGCAATTATGGTTGGTATAAACACCGTACTTGCTGACAATCCACGTCTTACCTGCCGTATTGAGGGCGGAAGAAACCCTATAAAAATTATTGTCGATTCAAAGCTGAGAGTACCCGAAAACGCTCTTATATTTGAAAATCTGCCCGAAAGCCGCTGTATTATAGCAGTCGGCGCAGACTATGACAGACAGAAAGCACAAAGGCTTACCGAAAGAGGTGTTGAGCTTATCTGTTCACCCTCGTCTGACGGTAAGGTTGACCTGAATGCTCTTATGGATACCCTAGGTAAAATGAAAATTGACGGCATTCTGCTGGAGGGCGGCGGCACACTTAATTTTTCCGCCTTAAAGACGGGTATAGTCGATATGGCGGTATGCTTTATTGCACCGCTTTTTATAGGCGGCAGCAAGGCAAAGACCCCTGTTGAGGGCGAGGGCTTCGCAGAGCTTACAGACGCAGTAAGGCTTGAAAATATGCACGTATCCGAGCACTGCGGCGACCTGCTTGTATACGGCACAATAAGGAGGGATGACAATGTTTACGGGAATAGTTGAGGAGCTTGGCAGGGTTGTAAGCCTTGGCAGCTCACTTAAAATATCAGCACAAAAAATACTGGAGGATATTCACATAGGCGACAGCATTGCCGTAAACGGTATTTGTCTTACCATAACAGGCTTTACAAAAACCGATTTTACCGTTGACGCCATGCCCGAAACCTACAGCCGCACCGCCTTAGGTACACTTAAAAGCGGCTCGGCAGTCAATCTGGAGCGTGCAATGAGCGCACAGGGTCGCTTTGGCGGTCACATAGTAAGCGGACACATTGACGGCACAGGTACTATCACCTCTTACCGAAATGACGGCAACGCAATATGGGTTACGGTTAAAACAGGCAGCGAGCTTTTAAGGCTGATTGCGCCCAAAGGTTCGGTTACACTTGACGGTGTAAGCCTTACGGTGGTCGACAGTATGTCTGACAGCTTTACGGTGT
>CABUWB010000352.1 GCA_902495025.1 uncultured Eubacteriales bacterium | reverse complement strand
TTAGCGTTTTCATCGTCCATACCGATTACAAAAATCATTTTGGGAACGCCCATTTCAGTTGCCATTTCCCAAGCCTTTTCAGTACCAACCTCAATGCCGGACTTTGCATTTACAACAATAAGCGCCATATCTGCAACGCTTAAAGCCTGCTTAACCTCTCCCACAAAGTCAAAATAACCGGGAGTATCAATAAAATTAATCTTTTCATCAAGCCACTCAACAGGAATAATTGAGGAATTAATGGATACCTTACGCTTAATTTCCTCAGGATCGTAATCGCTTACGGTATTACCTTCGTCAATACGTCCAAAACGCTTTGTAACACCGCTCACATGCAGACAAGCCTCGGTAATAGTGGTCTTACCGCAGCCGCTGTGTCCCAAAATAGCGACATTTCTGATTTCCTTTGCACTGTAACTTTTCATAACTAATCACCCCATACGTATAATTTAGGAAGTTTTAATATTATGCAATATATTTCAACGGGTTTTGTCAAAAACTTGCACAACCGACTTCAATCCTATGTTTTAAAATATTCAACATTGAATACAAATATCCTTTTAAATTTACATATTTTTTAACATTTTGTACAAAGTAAACAATTTAAGGTTTTTGTTTTTGGCTATTTTTATTTTTGTGTTTCTCACAGTTGACCTTGCGGACATAAAATGGTAAAATAATTTATATATGACTTCATCACGAAAGGAAGTTAAACCATGCAAAATATAGGTATCATAGGTCTTGGTCTTATAGGAGGCTCAATTGCAAAGGCACTTAAACGTCATGATGGCTACAGCATACGTGCCTTTAACCGCAGTATGCCCTCGCTTGAGGCAGCGCTGGCGGATAATGTGATTGATGAAGGCTCTACCGAGGATTTGTCTGTCCTTTCAGACAGCGACATTATTTTTGTCTGCACTCCCGTTGACCTTATCCCTTCCTATGTGGAAAGACTTATTCCGATAATAAAAAAGGACTGCATTATTACAGATGTAGGCTCCACAAAAAACAGTATTTATACCGAAATGCTTAAATTTGGCAATAAAATAAATTACATAGGCGGTCATCCTATGGCAGGCTCGGAGCAGACAAGCTATAAGGCAGCAAAACCCTTTCTGCTTGAAAATGCTTATTATGTGCTTACACCCTCGCCTACTGTTGACCAAAAATATGTAACGAAGTTTGAAAAGCTGGTTAAGCTCACAGGCGCAGTACCAATAGTTATTGACCCTGCCGAGCATGATTACACCGTTGCCGCAATAAGCCATGTACCGCACGTTATAGCTGCCGCCCTTGTTAATACGGTTAAACAGCTTGACGGCGAAAAGCAGCTTATGCACGCACTTGCAGCAGGCGGCTTTAAGGATATAACCCGAATTGCCTCATCAAGCCCCGAGGTATGGAGCAGTATATGCTTTGACAATAAGGACAGCATTTTAAAGGTGATTGACAGTTTTAAGGCACAGCTTGATACCTTTGCAGCGGCAATAAGCAGCAATGATAGCAGCCTTGATGACTGTTTTGCCTGTGCAAGGGACTACCGTAACAGCTTTACTACAAAAAAAGCATCGTCCTACGCAAGCGACTTTTCCCTTTATGTTGATACTGCTGAAAAGCCCGGTATTATTGCCTGTGTTGCCACTATTCTTAGCTTTAACGGCATAAATGTAAAAAGCATTGGCGTTGAAAATAACAGGGAATACGCTGACGGCATACTCCGCATTGTGCTTGAAAGCAAGGAGGCTAAGGAGAAATGCCATAAGCTGCTTACACAAATGAATTATACAGTATATGATAAATGAGGATATAAAATGAAGAAAGTAATTAAACCTATTAACACAATCAACAAAACCTTTAAGGTGCCCGGTGATAAATCAATATCACACAGAGCCGTTATGTTTGGCTCGCTTGCAAAGGGCGATACCGATATTACAGGCTTTTTAACAGGTGATGACTGTATGTCGACTATCTCCTGCTTTAAAAAGCTGGGTATTGATATTGAAATTGACGGCGAGCATATTATTGTACATGGAAAGGGTCTTAACGGGCTTACCGCACCAACTGAAATGCTTGATGTTGGCAACAGCGGTACAACCATAAGGCTTATTTCGGGTATTCTTTCCGCACAGGATTTTGATACAACCTTAAACGGCGACAGTTCCATTCAGAAAAGGCCAATGAAAAGGGTTATTAACCCACTTTCGGAAATGGGTGCGGATATTGAAAGCACAAATGACGGCTTTGCACCACTCACCATTCATGGCAAAAAGCTGCACGCAATAGAGTATACAATGCCTGTTGCAAGTGCACAGGTTAAGTCCTCAATTCTGCTTGCAAGCCTGTTTGCAGAGGGCGAAACGGT
>CABUWB010000351.1 GCA_902495025.1 uncultured Eubacteriales bacterium | reverse complement strand
ATATCGGTGCATGCAGCGGTTGGACGGATATTTTTATCTATCCGGGCTATCAGTTTAAGATAGTTGATAATCTTATTACCAATTTCCATCTGCCAGAATCCACACTTATTATGCTTGTCAGTGCGCTTGCAGGCAAGGATAATGTCCTTAACGCCTACAAGACAGCCGTTGAGGAAAAATACAGATTTTTCAGCTTTGGCGATGCAATGTTTATTACCGATATGAGGTGATATTTTGGATTTATTTGAGTTTCAGCAAAAAAATACCTTTAAAAAGGAAAGTCCGCTTGCGTCCAGACTTAGACCAAAGCGGCTTGAGGATTTCGTAGGACAAGAGCATATTGTCGGTAAAAACACCCTGCTATATAGGGCAATTATGGCTGACAAGCTTTCATCTGTCATATTTTACGGTCCTCCGGGTACGGGCAAAACCACCTTGGCACAGATTATAGCAAATACAACAAAAAGCGAATTTGTGCAGATTAATGCCACAACGGCAGGCAAAAAGGATATTACCGATGCGGTGGAAAGAGCAAAGTCGGTACTTGGTATGTATGGCAGACATACAATATTATTTATAGACGAGATTCACCGTTTTAACAAAAGCCAGCAGGATGCATTGCTCCCATTTGTTGAGGACGGAACGCTTGTACTTATAGGTGCTACTACCGAAAACCCATATTTTGAGGTTAATAAGGCGCTTGTTTCACGAAGTATCATATTCGAGCTGCGTTTGTTATCTGCCGAAAATATCGCACAGATAATACAGCGTGCCCTTGCTGATAAAACAGACGGATTAGGCAGCTTTAATGCTTATATTGACCAAGATGCACTTGATTTTTTAAGCAGTGTGTCAAATGGTGATGCAAGAGTTGCACTAAACGCTATTGAGCTTGCAGTACTCACCACTGAACGTGAGAGTGATAACCGAATACATATTACGCTTGATGTTGCGCAGCAATGCGTACAAAAAAGAGCGCTTAATTATGACAAGGACGGGGATAATCATTACGATACAATCTCCGCATTTATAAAAAGTATGCGTGGCTCTGACCCCGATGCAGCAGTTTACTATCTTGCAAAAATGCTTTATGCTGGTGAAGACCCTAAGTTTATTGCAAGGCGTATAGTTATATGCGCCTCAGAAGACGTAGGAAATGCCGACCCACAGGCACTTCAAGTGGCTGTTGCGGCTGCACAGGCGGTTGATTTTATCGGTATGCCAGAAGGCAGAATAAACCTTGCACAGGCAGCAATTTACGTAGCCTGCGCTCCAAAAAGCAATTCTGTAATTATGGCAATAGATAATGCTTGGAGTGATGTGGAGCATGTAAGAGTGAGCGGTGTGCCAAATCATTTAAGGGACAGACATTACCCAGGTGCTGAAAAAATGGGACATGGTACAGGCTATAAATATGCACATGATTATCCCAATCATTATGTAAAGCAGCAATATCTTCCCGACGAGCTTGTCGGCAGAAAATACTGTAATTTTTCCGATAATGGTTATGAAAAAAATATAAAAGAGTGGTTTGATATTGTAAAAAAGGAGGAATAAAATTTTGCATTTAAAAATTAAATATTTACTTATGATGGTTGTATTGTGCTGCGGTTTTATGAGTGTCAGCGCAAATGCTGATGAGCGTATGAACGGTATGTGGGTTTCAACAGTATATAATCTGGACTATCCCGCAAGCCCTACAACAGACAGTACAGCATTAAAGGCACAGGCTGATGAAATACTTGATAATTGTAGGGATATGGGCATAAACAATGTATTTTTACAGGTAAGGCCAAATTCCGACGCACTTTATAAGTCATCAATTTTTCCATGGAGTGCATATCTTACAGGTCAGCAGGGTGTTGCTCCTTCTGATGGCTTTGACCCGCTTGAATATTGGGTTGAGGGCGCTCATGCCAGAGGAATGAAGCTCCACGCATGGATAAATCCATATAGGGCAACAAAGGTCAGCAATGCCTCGGATAATGCTCTGTCAGCACTTGCAGCAACAAACCCTGCGGCAGTTCATCCACAGTATATTATTAAATATACCGACGGAAATTATTACTACAATCCTGCCCTGCCTGAGGTAAGAAAGCTTGTAATTGACGGCATTATGGAAATTGTAAACAATTATGATGTTGACGGCATACACATGGACGATTATTTCTATCCTGGTACGGATTTTAATGATGACGCTTATTTTAAGGCTGACGGAACATTTACCGATAAGGGTGATTGGAGAAGAAATAATGTAAATCTTCTTGTATCGGGTATAAAAAGTGCTGTTGACGGCTCTGGCAAGGATATTGAATTTGGCATAAGTCCTGCAGGTATATGGGCTAACAGCAGCAATAATCCGCTT
>CABUWB010000350.1 GCA_902495025.1 uncultured Eubacteriales bacterium | reverse complement strand
TAAGATTAAAGCGGTTTGGTGTAAAAAGTCTTGGCTTAATGCGTATATTGCCTGCATGCCTTGTACCCATAAAAAGCAGGGTAAAGCTCAAAAGCTGGCTTACTATTGTACCTAGCGCCGCACCTGCAACGCCAAGGTCAAACACAAATATAAAAAGCGGCGTTAAAAATAAATTTGTAACCGCACCTGTTGCAATACCTATCATTGCATAAAAGGCACTGCCCTGAAAGCGAAGCTGGTTGTTAAGCACAAAGGCGGCGGTCATATAAGGCGCACCAAGCAAAATTATGCTTAAATATTCCTTTGCGTAGGGTGCTATGGTATCTGTAGCACCTAGAAAATACACCAGCTCATCGCAAAAGGCAAGCCCGAATACGGCAACACACAGACCGAATATAATAGAGCAGAAAAAGCCTGTTGCCGACATTCTCTCGGCATTTTCAATATTCTGTTTGCCAAGCTCCCTGCCTATAAAGTTGCCGCTGCCATGCCCGAAGAAAAAGCCGAATGCCTGTATTACCGCCATTACGGGAAATGCCACGCCTACACCGCCCACCGCACTTTTACCAAGCGAGCCTACAAAGTAGGTATCCGCCATATTGTAAAATGATGTTACAAGCATGCTTATAATTGTGGGTACGGCAAGCGAAATTATAAGGCGCTCGACAGGTTGTGTTGTCATGCGTATAAATTTTTCGTTACCCTTATCTTCCATTTTAATTCCTCTGTTTCACATTAATCTTTCTATCATGATACACCCAAAGCGACAGAAATGTCAAATAATGTATTATGCTGCCAATTTGTAACGAAATTGACATAATTTTTTTGCAGTAATTTGCTTGAAAAACTGCTGTTTTTAGTATATAGTAGTGATTAACACGAAAGATTAGATTAGAGGTAATTATATATGGATTTAAAACCAATAGGCACATTAGAGCCTAAAAAGGGCAATAAGGCAGTAAAGGCGGCGGCAATAGGCGCAGCCGTTATATGCGTGCTTGCGGCAGGCTATATAATACCTGCTTATACGGTGTTTGCGGATAAATTTTTACCCGGCACCGTTATAGACGGCATAAGCTGCGGCTCACAGACGACAGCAAGCGCAAAGGCGGCGCTTGAAACCGTAATTGACAATTACAGCCTTGAAATAACCGATGGCAAGACCACCGAAATAATTTCCGCAGCGGACATTGATTTAAAGGGTGACTTTGACAACGAGCTTGCCAACGCACTTAAAAGCCAGAACAGGCTGCTGTGGGGAGCAGGTCTTTTTAAAAGCATTAATATAGAAACGGCACCCGTTGTGTCGCTTGATGAAAGCAAGCTGAACAGTGCCGTAAGCGCTTTGCAGCTTGTAAACGGCGCAGATGTAAAGGAATGTACGGACGCTTACTTACAGCTTAATGACAGCAATAAATTTGAGGTTGTACCCGAAACCTACGGCACAAGGCTTGACAGGGCAAAATTCGGAGAGAGGGTGCTTGAGGCGGTAAACAACCTTGAAAGCGTAATTGACCTAACCAAGGAGGATTACTATGTAAAGCCTGTCATTTACAAGGACGATGAAACAATGCTTGCCGCCATGGAAAGTGCAAACAAGTACCTTGACTCGGTTATTACATATAAATTCGGCAGTCAGAGTGAAGTTGTTGACAGCTCCTTAACCAAGGACTGGATTGTTATAGGAAATGATTTTTCAGTATACTTTGACAGGGATAAGGTAAAGGAGTACGTAAGGGAGCTTTCAAGAAAGTACGATACCTTTGGCGATACAAGGACTTTCCCGACAAGCTACGGCTTTGATGTCAGCGTTGTCGGCGGCGACTACGGCTACCGTATGAACAGGGAGGCAGAAATAAACAACCTTGTTGCTGACCTTAAAACGGGTGAGAAAAAGGACAGAAAGCCCGACTATTATCAGGAGGGCGTAAGCTATGACGGACTTGATATAGGCAATACCTATGTTGAGGTTGATTTGACAGGTCAGCACCTTTTCCTTTATAAGGACGGCAGTATGGTATTGCAGACCGAGATTGTATCGGGACACCCTAAAAAGGGTGTTACGCCAAACGGTACCTACGGCATTACATATTGTGAAAGGGACGCCGTACTCAGGGGTGAAAACTACGAAACCCCCGTTGCCTACTGGATGCCGTTTAACGGTGATATAGGTCTGCATGACGCCACATGGCAGCGCAAATTCGGCGGTGACTGGTATGTACAGCATGGCTCACATGGCTGTGTAAATCTTCCGCTTTCAATGGCGGCACAGATTTACAGCTACGCATATAAGGGTATGCCTGTTGTGTGCTACCGCTACAGCACCGATAAGTATAACAGGGTAGAGTCTTACCGCAAAAATGCTGGGCTGCCCTCAATATTT
>CABUWB010000349.1 GCA_902495025.1 uncultured Eubacteriales bacterium | reverse complement strand
ATTAAAGGATTTGTAAACTCTCTGTCGAATTTTACATAAGAAAGCAAAAAGAGTTTGCAGAAGTTGGCGGGGAATTATTATGTACTATCCACAAGAGGTAATAGATGATGTACGCAGCGGAAACGACATTGTTGACGTAATAGGTCAGTATGTTCAGCTTAAACGCAGCGGCAGCAATTATTTAGGGCTTTGTCCCTTTCATCATGAAAAAACACCCTCGTTCAGTGTAAACAGGGAGGCGCAGTATTATTACTGCTTTGGCTGCCATGCAGGAGGTAATGTAATTACCTTTTTAATGCAGCACCAGAATTACAGCTTTCCCGATGCGGTAAAGTACCTTGCGGAAAGGATAAATTATACACTCCCCGAGGCAGAGTATTCAGCTGATTATGAATACAGACGCCAGCTTAAACAGAAGCTTTACGATATGCACAAAATAGCTGCAAGGTTTTATTATGACAGCCTTAATACCGCTGATGGTATGCAGGCGGTGCGTTATCTTGACGAGCGCAGGATTGTACCGCAGATGAGGATTAAATTCGGGCTTGGCTACTCACCCGGGAATAATGCGCTTTACAAGTTGCTCCGCTCAAAGGGTTATGATGAAGAAACCATTGCACTAAGCGGTCTTGTAAGGAAAAATGCCGACGGTACTTACGGAGATTTTTTCTACCGCAGGGTAATGTTTCCCATAATAGATGTGCATGGGCATATAATTGCCTTTGGCGCAAGAACGCTGGAGAGCGGCAAAGTAAAATTCAAATATCTTAATTCGGGCGACACACCTATATTCAGCAAAAGGACACACCTTTACAACCTTAATTTCGCAAGGCAGAGCAAAATGCGTGAGTTTATACTGGTTGAGGGCTATATGGACGCAATAAGCATTTATCAGGCTGGCTTTCATAATGTTGTTGCCTCGCTTGGCACAGCCTTTAATAAGGAGCATACCAAAACCTTAAAGCCATACGCTGACAGCGTTATTCTGCTTTTTGACAGCGACGGTGCAGGTGTTGATGCGGTTTTAAGGACAATACCCATTATGAATGAGGCGGGTATTAAGGTTAAGGTTTTGCAGGTTACCGATGCAAAGGATCCCGATGAATTTATAAAAAAATTCGGTGCATCTGAGTTTGGCAGGCTGCTTGCAACTGCAAGGAGTCAGTATTCGTTTTTAATTGATAATGCGCTGAAAAAATATGATTTGAATAAAAGTGAGGATAAAATCAGCTTTGCAAATGAGGCGGCTAAGATTTTATCTGCAATAGATAATGCAATTGAGGCTGATTTATATATACGTGAGGTGGCTGAGGATACGGGTATCTCACAGGAGGCAATATAAAGCGAAATTGCACGCATAAAGGGTGTTGAGTTTACACAGGTGGCAGGTATGCAGAAGCCTGCTCCTGTACGTATTGCACAGGGCGGCAAAACGGGCAGGGGTGTTGATGAGGCAAGAAAGAGCCTTATCTGCATTATGACAGGTAACCCAAGCCTTTGTGAAAAACTTAAAACTATCATTAAGGCAGAGGAATTCTGCGAACCGTTTTATATAACAATGGTTAATGCAATATATAATGCCGTTGACAATGGCAGACCCGTTGTTGCGGCAAATATAACAGGCTGTTTTGAAACTGCACAGGAGCAGCAGAGAGCAGTTGAGCTTTTTGTAAGACAGATGACCTTTGACAGCACTGATAAGCTCTATAAGGCTGCGTCAGACCAGTTAAAGGTTGTTAAAGAGGCTTATATAAATGAAAAGTTAAAAAATACTGATGATAATTCACTTACATTAAAGTTAATTGAGGAAAAAAGAAATATTCAGGGCTTAACCTTGTAAAAATGAATATTAGCCCTTTATATGGTTAGAATACTCTACTACGAGAAAGGATGGATTGGCTTGAAACCCATAGATGAAAATGCTTTTGCAGCAAAAATGAAGGAGTTGCTTGCCCTTGGCAAAAAGAAGAAAGGGGTGCTTGAATACAAAGAAATAATGGATGTGCTTGCAGATGTCGAGCTTGACCCCGAGCAGATTGACAAGGTATATGAGTATCTCGAAAGCCAGGGCATTGATGTTATGGGTGCTATTGAGCTTGAGGAGGACGACGCTGACAGGGAGCTTGACCTGTCAATAGCTGAGGGCAGCATTAATATTGATGACCATGTGCGTATGTACTTAAAGGAAATAGGTAAGGTGCCTCTGCTTTCCGCTGATGAGGAAATTGAGCTTGCAAAGCGTATGGAGGAAGGCGATGAAATGGCTAAAAAGCGCCTTTCAGAGGCTAATCTCCGTCTTGTAGTAAGTATTGCAAAGCGCTATGTTGGTCGTGGTATGCTTTTCCTTGACCTTATTCAGGAGGGTAACCTCGGTCTTATAAAGGCGGTT
>CABUWB010000348.1 GCA_902495025.1 uncultured Eubacteriales bacterium | reverse complement strand
GACGCACTTACACGCTATATTATGACGGTGCTTGCCACCTCAGGAAATCCGTATTTCTGCGTATCAAGGTATGAAACGGACAAGCAGGGCATGTGCTACACCATTGAAACCATTAAAGCCGTACAGAAAATGTGCGACAGCGACTGTGAAATATATTTTATTACGGGCGCAGATGCAATTGAGGAGCTGCCTACGTGGAAAAACCCCGAGGAGCTTATGAAAATATGCAAATTTATAGGTGTCACACGCCCCGGCATAAAGGCGCACAGCCTGAAAGAGAGCATAAAGGAGCTTGAAAAGAAATACGGCGCAGACATACGCTTTCTGGAGGTGCCTGCGCTTTCAATCTCATCAACGGATATACGCAACAGGGTTTTCGCAGGCAAGACAATAAACTACCTTACACCTGTTTCCGTTTCAGGCTATATACTCAAAGAGGGGCTTTATGCAGAGGATAAAATACGTATACCGGGCTTTGATTTGACAGCAATCAAAAAGCGGCTGCACTACGAGCTTTCACCTAAAAGATTTCTGCACACCAAGGGCGTTGCAGAGGAGGCACGAAAGCTTGCCGAGCTTTACGACATTGACCCCGACACCGCCTACATTGCAGGTATTCTGCACGACTGCGCAAAGGATGTGGGTAAGGAGCGCAGCTTTGAGCTTTGCAAAAAATACGGCGTAGAGCTTGACGAGGTGCTGAAAGCACAGCCCGATTTAATACACAGCTTTTTAGGTGCGGAGCTTGCAAAACAGGACTACGGCATAACCGATGAGGATATTTTAAATGCCATACGCTACCACACCACAGGCAGGGAGAATATGTCTGATTTGGAAAAGATAATTTACCTTGCAGACTTTTTTGAGCCGTCACGCAAGCCGTTTGACGGAATAGAGCAGATGAGGGCGCTTGCATACAGCAGTCTTGACGCTGCAATGGACTTTGCCCTTAACCATACAATAGATTACAACACCAAGAAAAACAGAATGATACATCCGTTAAGTATGGAGGCGGCAATGTATTACGCAGGAAAAAACCACTGATTTACACAAGGAGGAAAATATGACGGACAACAAAATTTTATCGGCAGTTAAAGAGGCGTACAAGGCGCTTGATGACAAGCTGGCAGTTGATATAAAGGTACTTGAAATAGGTGAAATTTCACCTATGGCTGACTATTTCATAATTGCAAGCGGCAATAACCCAAACCAGTTAAAGGCAATGGCTGACTCGGTTGAGGAGGCGCTGTTTAAGGCTGGCTATAAGCTCAACCACTCAGAGGGTATGCAGACAAAAAGCTGGCTGCTGCTTGACTTTGGCGAGATAGTGGTACACCTTTTCAATAAAGAGGACAGGGATTTTTATAACCTTGAGCGTATCTGGGGTGACGCAAAAGAGCTTACCGAGGAGGAGCTTAAGGCTTGAGCACCCGCTTAAAGGGTATTATACTGGCACTGACAGGCGGCATATTTTGGGGCTTTTCAGGCGTCTGCGGTCAGTATCTTTTTCAGATAAAGGGCGCAACGCCCGAATGGCTCAGCGCATGGAGATTGTTTATATCGGGCATACTGATACTTATATGTATTGCGCCTAAATATAAAATGGATATTTTTAAAGTGTTTGACAAAAGGCTTATTCTGCCCATGCTCATATTCTGCTTTGTAAGCGTTATGGGCTGTCAGCACTCGTACTTTATGGCAATAGCACACTCAAACTCCGCAACGGCAACGGTGCTTGAATATATCGCCCCTGCAATTGTTATGCTTTTTGTGTGCATAGCAGGCAGACGGCTGCCCTCGCCTTTGCAGTTTATTGCGCTGCTGTGCGCAATGGCAGGCGTGTTTTTTATGGCAACAGGCGGCAATATACACAGCCTTTCCATATCGGGTGCGGCACTTTTCTGGGGTATTCTGGCAGGTGTCTGCTATGGCGTATATACCATACAGTCGCCCTCGCTTTCGGCACAGTGCGGCGTACTGCCAATGCTCGGCTGGGGCAACCTTATAGGCTCGATACCGCTTATGCTCATTAACCATGAGTATGCTTTCAGCTATATACCCGACGGTCAGGCGTTTCTCGCCTTTCTCGGCACTGCAATACTCGGCACAATACTCTCCTTTGGTATTTATATCAAGGGCTGCCAGCTTGCAGGGCCTGTTACAAGCAGCCTTTGCGCAAGCATTGAGCCGCTTTCATCTGCGGTTATCGCCTACCTCTGGCTTGGCACACAGTTTAAGCCTGCCGATATTGCAGGTCTTGTGCTTATTGTTGGTACAGTCGTGATACTTACGCTTGATAAGGGCAAAACACCGGTTGATAAAAATATGCAGATTGACAGTAATTGAATATATTAAAAGCCTTAAAACATAATTAAAGGGAGCTCAAAACAT
>CABUWB010000347.1 GCA_902495025.1 uncultured Eubacteriales bacterium | reverse complement strand
TTATCGGTGTTAAAGCCAAACTTATCCGCCATTTCATTTGTTATAAGTCCGCCTGCGGTGCCGTTATCATCTGCGGAAATAAGCCAGCGGAACACAAAAGCCATATCAAGGTACTTGACGTGCGGCAGCTTTTCAAGCAGCTTTTTATTTTTCTCATAGTTGATAAGCACAAGCACAATATTATCCTCTGACAGCTCAATATTATAATTATTGGGTGTATACGCAAATGCCTCAGTTATCATTTCTGCAGCCATTCTCATTGTTTTGGCGAGATTTTCGTAGCGTACATAATGAGCGTACAGAGTATCTACATATATAACAGGTGAGGCAGATACTGGCTTGCTTTTATCAACAAGGCACATGCCCTCTCTGCTCTGGTTTATCTTTTCTACTTTATAAACCTCAACATTAAAATTTCTGTATTTCACTGGCAGATAGTCCTTAATCTGTGTAATCAGCGTTTCCCTAAATCCATTATAATTCAGCATAATCGTCCTCCTCGTAACACAGATATTCGGTTTCATACAGCATATCTTCAATATCCATAAGGCTGTAACCCATCTCAACCATAGCCATTATTTCATCCTCATCAACACCCATTGAGCTGGCGTAGTAAAGCAAATTGTCAAGGTATTCATCACGTATTTTTAGGTTATTATTAATGGGTTTTGATACCCTGTTTCGTAAGGTATGCCAACAGCAATAGCCATAGTCAAACCTAAAGTTCGCCTTACTGATATTGCCCTTTCTGTCAAACTTTAAAATTTCGCCCTCATTTATTTCGACTTTCTCATAGTGTTTGAGGTTAAGTCTGCGCAGAGCCTTATTTAAAATATCCACAGTTGATGCATAGATATAAAATCCGTCAAACCTTGCAATAGCCATAGGGTTATCACCCTTGACGATATACAGCTCATTTTCTTTGCTCAACACTGTAAAACAAAAAGAACCCTCGACCGTTTCAGCCATGTATTTAACGCTGTTAAAGTCGAGGGTATTTTTGCTGTCTATTAGCTGGACAGCTATGTATGAGTCGGTTTGGATTTTGGTTTCGGGGAGCTTATAAGCTTTACGCAGATTAATGTCGTTGTAAAGCACCCCATTATGCGCAAGGGCAAAGCCTAGCTTATTTGAGTAAAAAGGGTGGTTATTCTCGTTGTACAGTTCGCTGCCCTGTGTTGTCATTCGGGTATGACCCATAATGACACTGGGGTTAGTCCTGAATCTGAAGTGCATTTTGTGAGCTGGCAGTGGAGCCTTGTGTATTGCCATTTGTCTGCCTGACATATAGGCAATACCTGTGGCATCAGTACCTCTCGCCTCACATTCCTCAGATAAAATTCTGATTATTTTTTCCTTGCGCCTTGTACTAAGGCAGTTATCATAGTCGATTAAACCAAATAAGCAACACATTACGCATCCTCCTCACTTTCCACTGGCTCGTTGATATACAGGTTACGTTCTTTTAAATAGGTAATCAGCTCTGGGTATTTGTCCTTGCCAAGTCCCTCTACAAACTCACTCCATGACAGGTTTGGCAGCTCCTCGTCAGACATAGAAATAGCTACATCACAGATTGAGTCAATCAACTGCAATGTAGCTATAAATGTGTTGTATTTAAGTGTGCCTCGGAACATACGAAATTCAATCGTATTGTAATTTAAAATGTTTACGCAGGTGTAACGGTTTGAGCAGCGTTTTTTGACATCGTCCATAAGCTCCTTTGGCTTGTCTTTCATGCCGTAACGATTTGCCCACCGTTCCATTTGTGCCTGTGTGCGCCTGCTGAATCTCAAAAGCTCCGCCCAGTGATGCTCAACGAAGTAGAGTATTCTGGCAATAACTGATTCCTGTTCGTCGTAGTCCTTGCCGAATGCTGTCCTGTTTATGTGGCAGTGCAGACCACAGGTGTTTGTCTTGTGACTGCGGTAGCCCATTTCCACAAGCCTGTCCATAATCTCGCCCCAGGGCATTACGTTCTTGTGATAGTCAAGTGTCATTGGGTGTGATACAAGCTCCATGCCGTCATTCAGGCTGCCGTCACGCTTGATATAAAGCCTGTCCTCTGGCTTGTCATTTGCAATGTCAAGTATTTCTATTGCATTGTCCTCATCACAGCCCGCTTTGTCTACCTCCAGCTCAACGCCAAAATAACGTTCTCCCTCGCCATGAAATTCGGGGTCGGGCTTGTAGCTGTAATCGTGAATTTTCCTGTGATGTACCTCACGCTGATAGCAGCTGCGGCAGTATGGGTATTCGTCATACTCATCAAGATAAAAGGCGTCCTCGGTAGCAATGATTGCCTCACAACTCTCACAGTAGGTGTAATGGTCGTCAAAACACTCATTACAGATAGTGTGGTGTGAGTCAATATGAGCATAATCCTCACGCACCCTGTAACCGCAATGCTCG
>CABUWB010000346.1 GCA_902495025.1 uncultured Eubacteriales bacterium | reverse complement strand
TTAATGCCTGTCTCTCAGGGCTTTCGTTTCTTCTTCTTTTTGCCATAATTAAAACCTCCAAACTGATTGTTTTTATTATACATCAGTTTAGAGATTTACACAATCTTTGAAATAGACCCAAAGGCAGCAGTTTTGCTGCCTTTATCATTATTTGCAGATAGTATGTTTTATGTTATTTATAATTTCTTGGGTAATAGCTGCCAGCTCTTGTTCATCAATAGTTATATTAATGTCTGTTATCTGTTCCTTTAGCTTTTGCCTGTAAAGAATATAATTGTCAATAGCATTGTTTGTGTATGCTTGCAGGTATTTGTTACCATTATTGCGATGTAATATCTATCTTTGTAAATAATTCATTAATTTACCTCATTTCTTTCTATTGTATTGTATGGTCTGAGCTCGCTCAGACCATACATTGTATTATATATATGTAATATATATATAATATTTCTTATATTGCAGTATTATAAGGTGTTATATTACGATAAAATAAGGCTGTTATAACAATATAATATAACATAAATTGTATTTATAATATCAAAACTTAAAACCATGGTCAGAAGGGCTTTTTAGGCTATTCAATGTGTTATTATTATTTTCGGTAGTAATTGTTTTGCCTTGTTGGTCATAATTTGGTTTTTCATAAAAGGTGTAGTTGCTTTTGTTTCTGCTTGATTGTATTAAAAAGCCGTTTTCGACTAATTCATTGAAGGCTGTTCTGTATGCCGTAAGCCTAACACCTGCCCACTGACAAAAGTCAGAGCTGCTTAATGCAAAGCTGTATTTATTTTGGTTTTTTGCCATATATGTCCATAATTTATAGCCTGCCTTGCTTTGTAAAATCTGTGCAGCATAACTCATTGCATTCAGATTAATTATGGTGTATAAATGGCTTTTATCCGCAGGCTCTTTGACAATTGTTATAGTTCGCTGATTTGGGACTGTACTCATATTCCATCTCCTTAAATATTTATTTTTGCTCACTATGGGTTTAACAAATAAGCCCATATAATATATAAATTAAATAGAAAGTTATATTTTACAAATTTATATGGGGGATTAATTATAGGAAAATAATAATAAATAATGATTAATTGTATTGTATGTGAGCTGTTCTATGTTTAAGAGTATTTTGATTTTATCGTTATCCTTTTAGATTTAAACTGCGGCAACCGCTGTGTTTTGCAAAATTTTAGCGGCAGCCGCATTGTTATTTATTGCTCTTGTTTCAGTAATTTATAAAATGTAGTTTTTTTCAAACCTGTAATCTCCATAGCTTTTACGGCTGTAATCTCCCCCATCTGCCATTTTGATATTGTTTCTTCCCAGTTATCGGGTTTTTGGGCTTTTGGTCTGCCGTAGTTTGCCCATTCGCCCCGAGCCTTTTTAGCGGCAATGCCTTCACGCTGCCTTTTCTCTTTTTTCTCGATTTCTGCCTGTGCCATGGTTGCATACAACTCAATAAGCATATTGTTTATAGTTTCCATAATCATTTCAGCCATAGAGTTGTTGAGTTTGGATAAATCTTGAAGGGTTGTTGGTATTTCTAAAATCATTATACGGATACCTTTGTTTTTAAAATATTGCAATTCCTTTAAAGTATCCTGCTTGTTTCTGCCTAGTCTGTCAAGTTCAGTAATAATAAGGGTATCCCCTTGTCTTAATATATCCTCTTTTAAAACTTGATAGCGAGGTCTGTTAAAGCTTTTGCCTGTCTGTTTATCTGTATAAATTTTTTCAAGGGACAAGTTGTTGTTTTTACAAAAGGTGGTTATTTCCTGTATTCCTCTGTCAAGATGCTGTTGTTCTGTACTTGTTCTGTGATAGCCGTAAATCATTTTATCAAAATCCTTTCTTTTTATTTTATATAATAATTATAACAAAAATGTTTGTAAATGTCAACATAACATTACGAACGTTCGGTAATTTAAAAACATATATTTACAAACGTAATTGACAGCTGATTTTTTACGTTCATAAATGTATACTTTTATGGACTATTATTTTAAAGAGGATTTTAAAAATATTTTGAGAAAAATAAACGGAGTGCTAAAAAATGTACACCTTAAGAGTTATACTTATTACATAAGATAAAGAAAAGCAACAAACAAAAAATCAAACAAAAAAGGAGATTAAATTATGACAAACAAAGGTTATGAAATCAATTTTGCAGACAAGAAAATCATTATTACAAAGAAGTTTTCAAAAGCAGCAGGAATTTATGATTCAGATGAATATAAAATTCTGTGCGGTTTAAGGAAAGATTTTCCCGACTTTTCAGTTACGGCTAAAACCATTGAAAAGAACAAAAACAAAACCTCTTATAAGGGTTTAACTATTGATGAAATGAAAAGGTTTATGTTAAAAAGACCACAAAATGAACAGGAGCAGTTTGAAAAGGTTATTGAGCTTAAGAATGATAAAAAATGTCAT
>CABUWB010000345.1 GCA_902495025.1 uncultured Eubacteriales bacterium | reverse complement strand
GAACATATAAAATCTCCTTCCGTAATTGTTTCAATTGACAGTGCAGCCATACAGCCGCTTATCATTAGTATTTCCAAAAGCCGTATATCTAAGCTGTAAATTTAATTATAGGCATAAATACGCATAAAAATAACTGTAATTGCCCAATGTATATAATTTTATACATACATAACTTATGATACTACATTTTTCTGAATTTTTCAACATAAACCTGTAATTTCAGTAAAAATTAATTTTTTGGACGACTTTGTGGCATAAAAACCTGCCAAAGAATAGAATATATAGACAGAAGAAAAGACCGCCGCTTAAAAATTACGGCATTATAAACAAAAAAATGACACTTCTCTCCTTGGGCTGCTTTATTGGCAGCCCTAAACTTTTTGTGCATAAAAACGTATATATGGTCAAAACTGTTTAAAGTAGGGAGATGACGGCATGGATAAAAAATTGTTTCTTTCGGGCAGCAACAAAAAAATAGGCGGTGTATGCGGAGGTGTAGGGGAACGCTATAATATAGACCCTACCGTCATAAGAATTTTATTTGTTCTGGCAGCGTTTATGTTTACCCTGCCTGTTATAGGTATATATATACTGCTGTGGGCAGTACTGCCAAATGGAGAGGACGAATGATTTTTGTAAATATTCACAATTGTCCTTATGTAATTCTGTGTAAAATTTTGTCTTAAATATGTTTACAAATGACACTGTATATAGTATAATGAACATCAAGCATTACTAAATATAGTGATAAACAGGAGGATAACCATGATTGAGCTTACACAGAACAACTGCCAGCTTCAGATAAAGGAAATACTTAAAAGAGATGGACGCAGGGTTGCGTTTAATAAAATAAAAATTGCTGACGCAATAAGAAAGGCGTTTGATGCGGCAGGCGATTATCATGGCGAGGCATACTGCATGACGCTTGCAGACGAGGTTGCGGAAAATGCCGTATACAAAATTAAGGACACACCTACCGTTGAGCAGATACAGGATATTGTTGAGGAAGAGCTGATGGAAAAGGGTCATACCTCAACTGCAAAAAAATATATTCTTTACAGGGCAGAGCGCAATAAGATAAGGGAAAAAAATTCCCAGCTTATGAAAATATACGAGGATATTACCTTCAGCGAGGCAAAGGACAGCAATTTAAAGAGGGAAAATGCCAATGTAAACGGTGATACCGCTATGGGTACAATGCTTAAATACGGCTCTGAGGGTGCAAAGCAGTTTTTTATGCTGCACGTTTTAAAACCCGAGCACAGCGAGGCACACAGAAACGGTGATATTCATATTCACGACCTTGACTTTCTTACAATGACAACTACCTGTACACAGATTGATTTAATCAAGCTGTTTAATAAAGGCTTTAACACAGGTCATGGCGTTTTAAGAGAGCCTAACGATATTTCAAGCTATTCCGCACTTGCCTGCATTGCAATACAGTCCAACCAGAACGACCAGCATGGCGGACAGAGCATACCTAACTTTGACTATGCGCTTGCACTTGGCGTAAAAAAGACCTTTGCAAAGCATTACAGGGTAAACCTTGCACGTAACTGCGAGCTGCTTTTTGATGAGGAAAATGCAGACGAAATTGCACAGGAAATACAGGATAAGCTTATGAAAAAGGGCTATGAGCTTTCCATTGAAAATTATCAGGACTATATGGCTGCTGAAAAGGATATACTTTTATCAAAGGGCTATTATGAAAAGGTTATTGCAAAAATACAGCGTCTTGCATATAAAAACGCTTTAAAAGAAACCGATAAGGCAACCTATCAGGCTATGGAGTCGCTTATTCATAACCTTAATACAATGAATTCAAGGGCAGGTGCGCAGACTCCGTTTTCGTCCATTAACTATGGTACAGATACTACAGAAGAGGGCAGAATGGTAATCAAAAATGTTCTGCTTGCCCTTAATGACGGACTTGGAAATGGTGAAACACCTATCTTCCCTATACATATTTTCAGAGTTAAGGAGGGTAAAAACTTTAACCCTGAGGATAAGAACTATGACCTTTTCAAGCTTGCCTGCAAGGTAAGTGCTAAAAGGCTGTTCCCTAATTTCTCATTCCAGGACGCACCTTACAACTTACAGTATTATAAGGAGGGTCATCCTGAAACCGAAATATCGTATATGGGCTGCCGTACAAGGGTTATAGGCAATACCTATGATAAAAATAATGAAATTACCTACGGCAGGGGCAACCTCAGCTTTACCTCAATTAACCTGCCAAGAATTGCCATAAGAGCTGACGGAAATGTTGACTGGTTCTTTGCAGAGCTTGACAGAAAAATTGATTTATGTATAGACCAGCTCCTTGACAGATTTAAGCTGCAGTGTGCAAGAAAGGTAAAAAATTTCCCATTCCTTATGGGTCAGGGTGTATGGATTGGCAGCGAAAACCTTAAAAACGAGGATACCCTAGAGGAGGTTTTAAAGCATG
>CABUWB010000344.1 GCA_902495025.1 uncultured Eubacteriales bacterium | reverse complement strand
TTCCATAACGGAGTTAATGTCAGTCTGCGCCATGCGGTAAATGGAGCTGTCCTTTACATTTACGTTATTTTCACAGTAAAGGGTAAAGGTGTTTTCGTCAGAAAGCAGCAAATGCTGAATATAGTTGCGGAAAAGATTGCCCGAAAAGCCCTTTTTTTCCGCCTCCTCCATAAGCGAGGTAACAAGCCTTGACATTGGCTCATAGTTATCCTCTGCCGTAAGCACCTCGTAAAGCATACCGACTATTCTGTCCCTGCCTATATTTTTATATACGGTAAGTGAATTGATATTGTCCAGTATTTTGTCGTAATTCATATTCTTTCTTCCTTTATTACTTTAATTTTGCCGTTTTCACCGCCTATGAGCGTTGTGCCGCTTTGGCGGTAGTGTTCAAGCATTTCAAGCTGTCTTACTGTTATCCTCTCGCCCGTAATTATAAGCGGTACATCGGGCGGAAACGGCGTAATACATTCGCCTGCAATAAGCCCTGCGGAAAGCTCAATATCTGCCTGCTCATATCTGCCGTAAAATGCCTGCCTTGGTGATATGACAGGCGAGGTTATTTCATTATATCCGCCGGTAATATCGCAGGGCTGATATTCGTCAAGCTCCCTGTCAATTTCCCTTACGGCAGCGGCAAAGTGCATAAGGCTTTCCTTAGTATCTGCACAGCTTGTCATGGCTATAATATGCCATGGGTCTGCAAGCTCTATCTGTACATTATATTCCTTTAAAAGGATTTGTGCAAGGGTTTTGCCGCTGAAATTTTTGCCCGTAAGCAAAACAAGCTTGCTTATGTCGTAATCGCACACGCTTTTTGCGTTAAAGCTTTCCTTATTTATAAGGCGCATACCTTTCAGCTCCGCAAGTGTGGTGCGCACCTGCGTAAGGTTTTTAATATAGTCCTCAAATATACTTTTGTCCTGTGTGAGCTGCGCCCGCATTTTATCCATAAGCGCAAGCATAATGTAGGACGGCGAGGTGGACTGCACCATGGAATATGCCGCCATTATGCGTGCCATATCCACCCTTTTGGTGTTTATGTTTATTACTGCGCTCTGGTTTGGGCAGGGCAGCGTCTTGTGCCAGCTGTTTATGCTTATATCCGCACCCATGCTTATTGCGCTTTTGGGAAATGCTGAGGAAAACACAAAGTGCGCTCCATGGGTTTCATCTGCAATAAGTATTGCGCTGTGCCTGTGCGCTACATCTGCAAGTGCCGCAATATCCGCCGTATAGCCCTCGTAGGTGGGTGAGGTAACAAGCACTGCCTTTGCATCGGGGTAAAGAGTAAAGGCTCTTTCAAGCACCTGCGGTGTAATGCTGCCAGTAACCGAGCTGTACAGCACCTCGGGATAAATATAAACAGGCACAGCACCCGAAAGCACAAGCGCATTATGTACGCTTTTATGTGCGTTGCGGCAAACAATTATTTTATCCCCATCGCCAACAGTGCCAAGTATTGCCGTAAGTATGCCCGACGAGCCGCCGTTTATAAGAAAAAGCGACCTATCACAGCCGTTGAGCTGCGCCAGCCTTTCCTCCGCCTGCAAAATTACGTCCTCGGGGTGGTGCATATTGTCCGTACCCTCAATTTCCGTAAAGTCAAGCGTAAGCAGGTTATCCCGTATAAAATCGGTATTGCGCTTGTGTCCGGGCATGTGCATGGGACAGCCGCCGTTCTTATTAAGACCTGCTATTCTGTTGTAAAGCGGTGCGTCAAGCTCACTTGCCATATTAACTCTCCTTTGGTATTGAAAAAACTGTCCTTTTATGTTATTATACCATTGTAGGATAAATATTTAAAGAGGATAATAATTTTATGTTTGAATTTTTGTATCCGAAAAAGTACCTTATGTCGGTGTATGAGCTTACACCGCAGCTTTTAAAGGAGCTTGGTATAAATACGGTTATTTTTGATATAGACAATACCCTTGTACCCTACTGGATTAAGGAGCCTGACGATAAGCTGAAGGCATACTTTACCACTTTGAGGGAAAACGGAATACTTGTGTCCGTACTGTCAAACAGCAGGGAGGAGCGCAGCAGGGTGTTTTGCAAAAGCATGGATATACCCTACGTTTACAGGGCAGGCAAGCCGGGTATAAGGGGGCTTAACAGGCTTATTGAAAAGTTGGGAGTTAAGCGTGAAAGCTGCCTTATTGCAGGCGACCAGATTTTTACCGATGTATGGTGCGGCAACAGGGGCGGCGTTTACTCGGTGCTTATTAAGCAGGTAAGCCCAAAGGACGAATGGATAACAGCACCCAAAAGAGGTATTGAAAGAATAATAGTAAATAAATATTTAAGGGAGATAAACAATGATAAATGACAGAGTTGGCGGCTCAACTGCCGTATTCGGTGTTATAGGCGACCCTATACACCATACAATGAGCCCCCTTATACATAACACAATGGCGGATATGCTCGGTACAGACCTTGTATATACCGCACTGCACG
>CABUWB010000343.1 GCA_902495025.1 uncultured Eubacteriales bacterium | reverse complement strand
ATATATTATGCAAAAAGGATTAACGAAAATGCCATTTTGTTTGTATCTTTTTACAGCAGCGAGATGGAAAATGTATTTGAGGTGCCAAAGGATATGCGTGAATATATGATTGTGCGCCTTGTGGACGAAAACTCGAATGTACTGTATTCAAGTGATAAGGAAGAAATAGGTAAAAAGCTTGCGGAGTGCATATACAGCCTTATTGATACGAGAACAAACAGTACGGTTTTTAATAATGATTATTTTGTTACATCAAATAATTGTGAAAACAATAACTGGTCGGTTGTCTGCTCAATACCAAACAGGGTGTTTATGAAGGAAATTAATGAAATTAAGGTGTTTATTTATATTATTTCCCTTGTAATGCTTTTATTGGTGCTTACCTTTGGTCTGGCTTTGTTTAACAAGGTTTCAAACCCTATGAATCAGATGGTTTTAAGCCTGGCAGACAAGGCAGAGCACGACCTGCTTACGGGTATGCTTAACAAAATATCGTTTGAAAACACCGTTACCGCTGTTATGGAAACAGGCGGCAGTGAGGATATTCATGCCTTTGTTATGATGGATATGGATAATTTTAAAACCGTTAATGATACGCTCGGTCATGACCGAGGCGATGATGTGCTTGTGAGAATATCAGCCATTATGAAGGCTCAATTTGGCAAAAAGGCTGTTCTTGGCAGGCTTGGTGGTGATGAGTTTGCAGTTTTTTTCAGCTTTGCAAAGGCTGATGCGAAAAACGTAAAACGAAAAATCCAGTCTGAAATTGAGCTTTTGCGCAATAAATTTTCAGCAGAGTTTGAAGATGAAATTGAAAGCTGTAATTTATCGTTAAGTGCGGGTATTGCACTCTCCCAATGTGATGAAATGGACTTTGAACAGATGTATAAGGCGGCGGATATTGCTTTGTATAAGTCCAAGGAAAATGGCAAGAACCGCTTTACATTTTATGTAAACGCTGATTAATTAATCTTTTACAGCTTTGGTACGTGAGCTTTTGTGTTTACAAAAGCTCATCCCGTAGGGATTTGGATTTATATTATAAATCCAAACGTTTTCCATACCGTCCTCAAACTCCCTTAACGCAGCAAGGTTCAAATTTTACTTGTAAAATTTGAAGTCCTGCGGACTTTCAAAATTTCTTAATTTTGAAACCGTACTGCGCCTGCGGTCGTTTTCGTTGGTCTGAAAAATTTTATCTCAAACCTATTTCAGTGAATTAATCATTGTTTACTTATGAAGAATGTTAAGTGAAGAGGGAAGATAAATGAAAAAATTTAAAAATATTTTTTGTGTTATATTATCCGCAGTTTTTGCCTTAAATATATGCGCCTGCTCGGGCAGGGACTCTGTAATCGGAGAGCAGCCCGACATAAAACATATCACCCTGTCATGGTGGGGCGGTGACGGCAGGCATACATATATGCTTGATGGTGTTGACGTTTTTGAGCAGTTAAATGATGACATTCTGGTGGATTGCAAATACGGTATCTGGAATGGTTACAGCAAGCGTCAGAATATTTATATGGCATCAAATGAGGCTCCTGATGTTATGCAGATAAATTATTCGTGGCTGTCGGACTATTCTCCCGACGGTGATGAGTTTTATGATATTTATGAGCTTGCAGACTACGTAGATTTATCAAATTTTACAGAGGAAGAGCTGGCATACGGAGTGATGAACGGAAAGCTCAATGCGATACCTATTGCCTTTAATGCTGAATCGCTGTATTACAATAAGGATTTATATGATAAATATAATTTGTCACTGCCCTCTTCGTGGGAGGATTTCTTTGCAGCAGCAAAGGTGATGAGTAAGGATAACATATATCCAATAGCTATTGGTGATAAGGCTGCATTCTTTTTTGTGCTGGCTTATTTTGAGCAGACTACGGGAAAGACAGCCTGTGATGAGCAGGGCAATTTGACTCTTACAAAAGATGATATAGGCTATATGCTCAAATTTTATGAACGCCTTATTGATGAACGGGTTATGCCGCCTGTTCACCAGTACGACCGCAATGCGTTTTCACAGGGACAGGCAGCGGCAACAATGGGCTGGGTTAGTGATGTGGACAGATATTGCGGCATCTTAATGGAAAGAGGCAGCAATGTGGTTGTAGGCACTTATCCAATGGCAGAAAATGCAAAAAGACTTGGCTGGTACGTTAAGCCTGCAACAATGTATGCCATAAGTAAAAATACCAAGGAACCCGAGGCTGCGGCAAGGCTTCTGGACTTTTTGCTGAATAATAAGGAAATGGCGCTTTTGCAGAAAACGGAAAAGGGTATACCTATAAGCGACAGTGCCTTTGAGGTGCTGGAACAGGAGGGGCTGCTTGATGACCTTGCGGCAGATGCAAACCAGCAGATTACGGATAACCAGAAGGACTTATCCAAAATGAATACCATTTTAGAGGCGGAAAATGTATATTTAAGCTTTATAAATGAAAGCAATTATT
>CABUWB010000342.1 GCA_902495025.1 uncultured Eubacteriales bacterium | reverse complement strand
GGTATTCTGTATTATAAAGTGGAGAGAAAACGAAAAGGAGGAAAGCTATGTTCAGACCTGATTTTAAAAGCACTGTTCCAATTTATGAGCAGATTATTGCCCAGTGCAAGGAATATGTGCTTAAGGGCTGGCTTAAGCCAGGTGAGCCTATGCCGTCCGTGCGGGGACTTGCGCAGATGATTGACGTAAACCCCAATACGGTGTCCAAGGCATATCGGGAGCTTGAAAGACAGCACATTATTGTTACCGTAAGGGGCAGAGGGACTTTTGTGGAGGAAAATCCCTGCCTTGATGTACGGCTAAACGAGTTTGAAAACAGATTAAAGCCGATAGCGGCGGAAATGCTGCTTGCAGGTATGAGTGAGAGTGAAATTACCGACTGTGTCAAATCGGTATTAAAGGCTTTAAAGACGGAGGAAGGAGAGTAGAGTATATGCTGGAAATTAAAAATATAACAAAGGGCTTTGACGGCTTTACCGCCGTAAGAAATGCGTCAATCACCGTTGCCGAGGGCTGTGTGCATGGCATTATAGGTGAAAACGGCGCAGGCAAAACAACAATTATAAAGTGTGCGGCAGGCATATATAAGCCCGAGCTTGGCGAGGTTACCGTATGCGGTATGCCTGTGTTTGACAATCCAAAGGCAAAAAGCCTTATAGGCTATGTTGCAGACAGCAACAGCTACTTTGGTATGTACACAATAAAGCAGATGATTAAGTTTTATAAAGGAGTTTACACAAGCTTTGACGAAAAGCGTTTTGAGGAGCTTAACTCCGTTTTTAAGCTGAATATAAAAAAGAGGGTAAACCAGCTTTCAAAGGGTATGCAGATGAGGCTTGCGCTTATGCTAAATATGAGCATACATCCAAAGGTGCTTATACTTGACGAGCCTACAAGCGGACTTGATGCAATAGCCAAAAATGCCTTTAACGATATGCTTATTGACCTTGTGGACGAGGAAAGGACGGCTGTTTTAATATCCTCGCACCATTTAAGTGAGCTGGAAAGGCTGTGCGACAGCATATCGCTTATAAGAAACGGCGATATTTACTATCAGAGTGAGCTTGATGATATAAAAAGCTCGGTGCGCAAGTATCAGGTGGTGCTGCGCAGTGAGGCGGATTTTAAGGATATTGACGGCGTAATGAGTGTGGAGAGAGTCGGCAGTATCTACTATATAATAGCCTCGTGCGGCGAGGAGCTTAAAAGCAGACTTGCAGAGCTTGGTGCGGAGATTATAGAGGAGGTCGGAATGAGCCTTGAGGAAATATTTATTTATTCCACAAAGGCGCAGGAGGACAAGGACTGAGGGAGTTGATTGTATATGAATGCGGTATATAAAAGATATATATTTATTGCAGCCCTTATAGCGCTTATCTGTGCGGGCGTAATACTTAATTTTGCCGTAAGGATTACGGACGAAATTGACAGGGTCAATGCTTATGCGGCAGAAAATTGTAATTTGAAAAATTTTGATTTTGGTATGCTAAGCTGTTACATTGAGGATACTGAAACGGATAAAGAAGGCAGAATAACAGAGTCTATGGTTTATCCCGATTTTACCTTTGCCTCTCATAGGTGTAGGAGCAATGACGGCAGTGGAATATGGGCGCCTATGCTTGCTATTATGATAGTTTTGCTTTATAAACACGAAAGGAGTGGAGCAACAGCCGATTTTTGTGCCGTTCTGCCTGTAAAGAGCCGAAACAAATTTATTGTAAAGCTGTTGTGTGCTGCGGCTGTTGTGGCTGCTATGGTGCTTGCTAACCTTGTTTCAATTTATATGTTTAACGCAAGGGTAGATGCGTGTAATGCCACCTGTCAGATATTAAATATGGACAGCATTTATCCTATTGAGCTTGACTTAAAGAATATAGTGGTAATTCCGTTTTTATCAAAAATGACTACTGCGGCATTTATGCTCTTTCTTGCGGAGTGTACAGGCAGGGCGTATCTTCCGCCTTGTATAGCGGTGCTTGCTGTTTATGCGCTTGCCGGTGCGTTTGGCGGATTTTATAATTATCTTGATTTTTATTTTAATATAAAAACGTCGCTTAACCTTTTCAGGGCTATTGCACTTAATTACAGCGGATATGTGGAAAACTATGGCTGGTGGGTCAGCCTGTGCGGTACGCTTATTTTTTCGCTGTGGGGACTTTTCCTCTCCGGCAGAGGCGATATGTCACGCAGGGGACGTGTTTTCCGTTTCAGATGGACTGAAAGGCTTACCATGGCGTGTATAGTTGTATGCGCTGCCCTTTGCAGCTTTGAGGTTATGTATCTGTTTGAGTTTAATTATAGTGTCAGTGCAGGTGCGGCGGCAGTTATTATGGCTGTTGTCGGTGTAACGGCATATTTTGTGAGCAGGAGAGTTATTTTGTTGCTAGGTAGGTGAAGTGGATACGAAATAAATTAGAGTTTATAAACCAAGCACCATATTGAACATCAACTTGTAGGGGCGGATATTAT
>CABUWB010000341.1 GCA_902495025.1 uncultured Eubacteriales bacterium | reverse complement strand
CTTTGTACAGTCCTCAATTACAACCTTTAAACCGTCTGCTGTTGTGATAACACCGCTGTCGCCGCACTGACCGCCCATTTCAGCATAGAAAGGAGTTTTGTCTGTGATAACAACAACATTGTCGCCCTCATGAGCCTCGTCCACAACCTCGTCACCCGATACAAGTGCAAGCACCTTAGCACCGCTTATTTCATTATTCTCATAGCCGACAAACTCGGTTGACATAGCAGGGTCAAGCTGATGGAATACGGTTTCGTCAGCACCCATATAAGTACTTTCGCCCCTTGCCTCTCTTGCACGCTTTCTCTGCTTGTCCATTTCAGCCTTAAAAGCGTCCTCGTCAACAGTAATGCCAGCCTCGCCTAAAATTTCCTCCATTAAATCAAGAGGGAATCCGTAGGTGTCGTACATTTTAAAGGAGTCCTCGCCGCCCATAACGTCAGCGCCCTCTGCTGCCTTGATTTCCTCAATCTTCTGCTTAAGCATTGCGATACCCGTATCAAGGGTGAGGTAGAAACGCTCCTCTTCAGCGGTAATTGTCTTGATAATGTTTTCCTTTTTGTCAATAAGCTCTGGGTAAGCGTCGCCCGAATTGGAAATAACAACCTTACACATATCAGCAAGGAACTTGCGGTCAATGCCGAGCAGCTTGCCATGTCTTGCGGCACGTCTTAAAAGACGGCGGAGAACATAACCCCTGCCCTCATTTGAAGGACGTACACCGTCAGCAAGCATAAATGTTACTGAGCGGATATGGTCGGTAATAACTCTTATAGATACATCTGTGTTATGGTCAACACCATACTCCTTGCCTGCAATGCGGCAAACCTCGTCCCTAATCATTTTAACGGTATCAACATCAAAAATTGAGTTTACACCCTGTAATACGGTTGCAATTCTTTCAAGACCCATACCCGTATCAATGTTTGGGTGGTCAAGGTTGGAGTAGGAGCCGTCCTCCTCCTTGCAGAACTGTGTAAATACAAGGTTCCATATTTCCATAAATCTGTCGCAGTCGCAGCCTACGGTACAGCCAGGCTCACCACAGCCATACTCCTCGCCCTTGTCGTAGTAAATTTCAGAGCATGGACCGCATGGACCTAAGCCATGCTCCCAGAAATTGTCCTCTTTACCCATACGGAAAATTCTCTCGGGTGCAAGACCTATTTCCTTATTCCATATATCAAATGCCTCGTCGTCGTCCTGATAAACGGATACATAGAGCCTGTCCTCTGGCAGCTCAACCACCTTTGTAAAGAACTCCCAAGCCCAGCTTATAGCCTCTCTCTTAAAATAATCGCCAAAGGAGAAATTGCCGAGCATTTCAAAAAATGTACCATGACGTGCTGTCTTGCCTACGTTCTCAATATCGCCTGTACGGATACACTTCTGACAGGTTGTAACCCTCTTGCGTGGGGGTATCTGCTGACCTGTGAAAAATGGCTTTAATGGTGCCATACCAGAGTTGATAAGCAGTAAGCTTTTGTCGTTGTGTGGGATAAGAGATGCGCTTGCCATTCTTAAATGACCCTTGCTTTCAAAAAATGAAAGATATGCTTCTCTTAATTCGTTTACGCCCATATAGTGCATAGTTTATAACCTCCTAAAAAATAAAAAAGCCCCTTACTGTAAAAACAGCAGGGACGTTATTAACGTGGTTCCACCCTGATTATACGCCAGATAGCGTAAATCTCTTATGTCCGTATCGCAGAGCTGCGGAAATGCCGCTGTAAAGGGAGCTTCACTCATATAGCCGCCGCCTGCTTGCACCAAACGCAGACTCTCTTAAGACCGACTTGTATGGCTACTTATCCTTAAACATTTCATACATAATTGATTATACGTCAGCAAAGCGTCATTGTCAATTATTTTTTTTGTCAGAAAACGGCTGTCACTTATAAATATTTACTGCACCATTCTGCCATATCATAAAAAATGGGATACAGCTCCTTTCCGCCGTCAGAGAGGGAATATTCCTCAAAAATATCTACTGCACCAAATACAACACTGCCATAATTGCAGACAAAACGGATAATGGCAGCCATGCACCTGAAAACCGCACGCTGCAGCGCACGATAGAAAGTGCCGCAAAGCCGCTTAATAAGCACCACCGCACGTTCGCACGATATAACACACAAAACTTTTATTTTGTAATTTTTTTTTAAAATTATTAAGATTTAAAGTTTGTCAGTTTTTTGCAGTTTTTATGGTTTATATTGTTGTGGGGCATATATAATTAACCTATGATTGCTGCCAAAGAGGAGTTGCGGTGGAGATACATATCTGCTATATGATGTTAATGTAAATAACAGGGTG
The DNA here is from genome assembly GCA_902495025.1 of uncultured Eubacteriales bacterium. GTDB lineage: Bacteria > Bacillota > Clostridia > Lachnospirales > CAG-274 > CALWRD01. The sequence goes on along the minus strand of CABUWB010000341.1, from coordinate 155 downwards.
AAAGCCTTGCCAAGAGCCTGAGTAAGGATATAAACAAAATGAGCTTTAACAAAGACAGACAGTGGTGATATTGAAAAATATAGAAATATGGCATCTATATAATGGTATACTATACGAATTAAGTTTAAGAGAAAATTACAAAATAAAAGTTTTTG
>CABUWB010000340.1 GCA_902495025.1 uncultured Eubacteriales bacterium | reverse complement strand
GGGTAGGCTCCTCGGGTGACCTTTACGCTTACATTGACCAGAGCACAGGTGAGTTTGCAGGTCCTGACGCAGATATTATCAAGGAGGCTGCCGCAAGACTTGGCATACCTAAGGTTGAAATGAGCCTTATTCCTTTCTCCGAGCTTATTGTAAACCTTAATTCAGACAATATTGATATTATCTGCGACGGTATGTATGCCACACAGGAGAGAGCCGCACAGATTTACTACGGCGACATCTGGTATACACAGGGCGGCGCACTGCTTGTACCAGAGGGCAGCACAATCAATGGTCAGTCAGACTTTGATGCAGCCGCAACTGTTGTAGGCTACACACCTGGTACTATCTGGCAGAAGGTTGTTGAGCAGTGGGCAGCAGACGGTATGATTAAGGAGGCTCGTGCAACAGGCGACCAGGGCGAGTCAATCGTGGCACTTCAGAACGGCAAGATTGACGCTTTCCTTACAGACTCACCTGTTGTTGAAAACCTGTTCTTCTCCAACCCAGATGCACTTGCAGGCTTAAAGCTCTGCGACGGCTATACTGATGATGAAACTACAGTCGGACGTATCGCTCCATCAGTAGCATTTGGCAATGAGGACTTTATGGCAGACCTCAACAAGGTTGTTGCCGAAATGAGAGATGAGGGTAAGCTCGACGAAATTTTTGAGAGCTATGGTCTTGACCCTGCGCTCCACTCAATCACCAATGATGAAAAGGACAACGGACTTGAATATTAATTAATGCAGTAAAGGGGCTGTGCTTATGGCACAGTCCCTATTTTTATGTAAAGGAGGAAGGAGCTTATGGCTTTACTTGAAATAAAAGGCTTAAAGAAAAACTTTGGCGACCTCAAGGTCTTAAAGGACGTAAATATGAAAATTGAGGAGGGCGAGGTGCTTGTGCTTATCGGCCCCTCAGGCTCAGGCAAGAGTACCTTTTTAAGGTGTCTTAATCTGCTTGAACAGCCAACAGGCGGTGAAATTTTATTTAAGGGGCAAAATATACTTGCACCCAAGTTTAACATAATTGATTACAGAAAGCACGTAGGTATGTGCTTTCAGAGGTTTAATCTGTTTCCTTTTATGACTGTGCTTAACAACGTGATGTATTCACCTGTGCACATTCTTAAGAAGAAAGAGAGCGAAATGAAAGAAAAGGCAATGATACTGCTTGACAAGGTGGGTCTTGCCGACAAGGCTAACGTATATCCCGACACGCTTTCGGGCGGTCAGCAGCAGAGAGTTGCAATAGCAAGGGCGCTTGCCATGGAGCCTGAAATGATGCTCTTTGACGAGCCTACCTCTGCGCTTGACCCCGAGCTTGTAGGCGACGTGCTCAATGTTATGAAGGACCTTGCAAGAGAAGGTATGACAATGGCTGTTGTTACTCACGAAATGGGCTTTGCACGAGAGGTTGCCGACAGGGTTATTTTCATGGAGGGCGGCATTGTACTAGAGGATAAGTCCCCCGAGGAAATGTTTACCAACCCCGAGCATGACAGAACAAGAGAATTTCTCAAAAGAATTCTCAATAACTAAGGAGGTGCCGCTTTATGAGAGTATTACAGAATTTAAACTTCGGCAAGGCAATAACCGAGCTTATACCAAAGCTGATGGAGCAGGCACTCGGTATAGTTGTGCTGACAACAATAGTCGGCTTTATACTTGCAATTTTTATAGGCTTTCTGCTTGCACTTGGCAGGCTTTCAAAGCATAAATGGTTACAGAATATTATTGTTGTATTTCAGGAGATTATAAGGGGTACACCACTTCTGGTACAGCTTGTTTATATTTACTACGTTGTGCCGCTGCTTATTGAGGTGGGCGCATATCTTATAGGCATAGATAACTACAAGTGCAATATGCCTGCCGTTCTGGCAGGTATCATAGGCGTAGGTATTAACTACGGCACATATATTTCAGAGGTTATCCGCTCCGCCATACTTGCTATTGACAGCGGACAGACCGAGGCAGCGCTTGCACTTGCCATGTCGCCAAGGCAGGCTATGTTCAGGATTGTTATTCCACAGGCATTCCGCAACTCAATACCGGTATTTGGCAACTACCTTGTAATGCTTGTTAAGGATACCTCTCTTATGGCTTACATCACCGCCCCCGAGCTTCTGCTTGTTACAAAGTCGTATACGGCGCAGACCTTCCTTACAATTGAGTCGTACACGATACTTGCCATTGTATACCTTGTTATATGTATACCTTTGTCATGGCTTGTTAAGCTGCTTGAGAAAAAGTTTAACAAAAAATACAGATAACGTTGTCAAAACGAAAGGGGATTTTATTATGTACAAAATAATTACCATCAGCCGAGAGTTTGGCTGTAATGCAAGGGGTATAGGTCAGAGGGTTGCAAACGAGCTTGGTTTTAAGTTTTATGATAAGGAGCTTATTGACCTTACCGCACAGAAAATAGGTATAGGCAGGGAAATTATAGCCGCACAGGACGAAATGGTCGG
>CABUWB010000339.1 GCA_902495025.1 uncultured Eubacteriales bacterium | reverse complement strand
GGCAGGCAGTAAGGTGGTTTATGAGCTGCATGGCTCGGTGTACCGTAACCACTGTATGAAATGCCGCACCTTTTATACCCTTGATGAAATGCTTGAAATTGAGGGTACAGTGCCTCGCTGTCCGCACTGCGGCGGTATTATAAAGCCTGATGTTGTGCTTTATGAGGAGGGACTGGACAGCTACGTGTGGAACGGCGCACAGAGGGCAATTGCAAATGCGGATATGCTTATTGTGGGCGGTACGTCGCTTGTTGTTTATCCTGCGGCAAGCCTTGTGGGCGACTACAAGGGCAGTAAGCTTGTGCTTATCAATAAGAGTGCAACCTCTTATGACGATATGGCGTCGCTTGTTATACACGACAGTATCGGCGAGGTGCTTTCGTCGGTTATAAAAATTTAATGTGTCGGGGGTGTTTTCTGCACCCCCTTATTTTTACGGAGGAAAAGGGAATGAATTATAAACTGGTGGCTTTTGACTGCGACGGTACGCTTTTTGACAGCGAGGGCAATATACCAAAGCGCAATAAAGAGGTGCTGCATAAGCTGTATGACATGGGTGTTGAGCTGCTTGCTGTTACGGGCAGGAGTGATATACTCACAAGGGATTATATAGAGGAGCTTGGCATAAACATACCTGTTGTGGGCTGTAACGGTGCGTCGCTCAGTAATGTTATCACAGGTGAAAGGTTTTATATAAAGCCTATCGCAAAGGCTGCGGTTAAGGCAGTAATAGCGGCTTGTATCAAAGAGGGTATACCCTGCAAGGCTCTTAGTATGGATACCGTCTACACAAGCGATAAGGAAATGCTTGAAAAGGGCATTAAGCAGATTGTAACAAAGTACACAAGGGAGCTTAAATATATGCTTGGCGGCAAATGGCTCTCTGATGAGGATATGCTTAAGCTTGCAGATACGCAGGATATTGTTAAAATAGTTACCGTAAATAATGATGTTGAACGTTTAAGGGCAATACAGCAGACCTTAAACGGCGTTGAAGGCTTGCAGGTGCTTAAATCAAATATCAATTGCCTTGATATGATTGCGGATAATGTGTCAAAGGGCAGGGGACTTGTTGATTATGCAAACAGTAGGGGTATACCTATGGAGCAGTGTATTGCCTTTGGTGATAACGAAAACGATATTTCCATGATACAGGCGGCAGTGCTTGGCATAGCTATGGCTAATGCTGATGAAACAGTGAAAAAAGCCGCCGACAGGGTTGCACTGACAAATGATGAGTGCGGTGTGGCTGTCGAGCTGGAGAGGCTATTTGGGCTTTAATAATTTTTTGCGAGGGATAAAATGAATAATGAAAAGGCTTTGGAAATCTTAAATTCAAACTATGATGTTTTGGAAGGAAGTATGCTTTATTGTCTGCATGAGGAGTGTGTATTTAATAAAGCAGCCTTTTGGAGAATATATGATGCTATAATAATCTTAGCAGGCAGAGAGTTTGAAAAAAGTCAAGAGCATGATATTACAATGAAAATTTGTATTTGCTATAACAGAATTCTTAAAGAAATAATATTTCACTTTGACAATAATGATGCAGTTGTATTAGACGGTTTTCCAAATAACTATTACGACTATATTGACAGATTAGATGCAGCAATTGAGGCGTTTTTTACAGGCAGGTTTGCTGATGAGTCAGTTTTTTGCCTGCAAAGAGATAATAATTAATTTGTTGGAGGATAAAATGCAGAGAAACAGCATAAAAAGTGCGGTAATGCTATTTATAACGGCGGTAATATGGGGTGTTGCCTTTGTATCGCAGTCAAAGGGCATGGAATATATGCGCCCCTTTACCTTTACCGCCTCACGCAACATACTTGCGGTTTTATTTTTATTGCCAATGGTAATACGCAAGGCAAAAAATATAGACTGGTGCATAACCATAAAGGGCGGTATTGCGTGCGGTGTGGTGCTTACGGCGGCGGATTTCTGTCAGCAGTACGGTATAACAATGACAAGCGTTGGCAAAACAGGCTTTATAACAACCCTGTACATAATATTTACGCCCATACTCGGCATATTTCTGCACAAAAAAATAGGGCTTAAAATATGGCTGTGCGCTTTTACAGCAATGGTGGGTATGTACTTTATCTGTATGACAGACAGCTTTTCGGTAAGCAGGGGTGATTTGCTTGTGTTTATGTGTGCAATACTTTTTGCGGTGCATATACTTGTTATTGATAAGTTTGCGCCGCACACCGACGGTGTGGTGCTATCGTGCATACAGTTTGCAACCTGCTTTGTGCTGTGCGGCAGCTTTGCACTTATATTTGACAAGCCGACAATAGGTCAGATAAGCGACGGTATAATACCTATATTATATGCAGGTATACTTTCAAGCGGTGTGGGCTATACGCTGCAGACCGTAGGACAAAAGGGCATTAACCCTACAATAGCGGCGCTTATTTTAAGTCTGGAGGCTGTTGTGTCAGCAGTTGCAGGCTACTATGCCTATAAAATCG
>CABUWB010000338.1 GCA_902495025.1 uncultured Eubacteriales bacterium | reverse complement strand
TATCAAGAGCAAGCTTACATCTCTCGTCGCCCTCGTTCATGCCAGCCTCAACATCTCTGAAGTCGCTTGAACGGCCTGTAACACCGAGGATACCAGATTTCTTATTCATGATATTGTCAATCTCATCAGGAGTTAAGTTTTCCTTCTTCATAAGGAAAGGTACGATAGCAGGGTCAATATCGCCGCAGCGTGTACCCATCTCAAAGCCTGCAAGAGGAGTAAGACCCATGGTTGTATCAATAACCTTGCCGTCCTTAACAGCTGCAATAGATGAGCCGTTGCCAAGGTGGCAGGTAATAATCTTTGTACCCTCTGCCTTGCCGCCAAGCATTTCAATAGCTCTCTTTGTAACAAACTTATGGCTTGTACCATGGAAGCCGTACTTTCTTACGTCGTGCTTCTCATAATACTCATAAGGAAGAGCGTACATATAAGCCTTTGGAGGCATTGTCTGGTGGAAAGCGGTATCAAATACAGCTACATTAGGCTTGCCAGGCATAAGCTTTTCGCAAACCTCAATACCCATAAGGTTTGGAGGCATGTGGAGAGGTCCAAGACCGATGCATTTCTTCATAGTTTCCATAACCTCGTCTGTAACGATTACAGACTCGCTGAAATACTTGCTGCCATGGAGAACTCTGTGACCGATACCGTCAATCTCGCTAAGGTCAGCAATTACACCAACCTCAGGGTCAACAAGCTTGTCTGTAACAAGCTGGATAGCCTCCTCATGGTTAGCAAGAGGCTGCTCAAAAACAACCTTATCCTTGCCAGCAGGTGTGTGCTGTAAGTTTGAGCCTTCGATACCTATTCTCTCAACAAGACCCTTTGCAAGAACCTCGTTATTTTCCATATTGTATAACTGATACTTTAATGAAGAACTGCCGCAGTTAATAACAAGAATTTTCATTACTTTTCTCCTTTAATATTAATTGTAGTATTTCCGTAATTATTACTTAGATGCAAGCTGTGCCTGTACTGCTGTCATTGCAACAACACCAACGATATCTTCTGCGAAGCATCCTCTTGAAAGATCGTTAACTGGCATTGAAAGACCCTGAAGAACAGGACCGTAAGCCTCTGCCTTAGCTAATCTCTGAACGAGCTTGTAGCCGATGTTGCCTGCCTCAAGACTTGGGAATACAAGTGTGTTTGCATGACCTGCAACCTTGCTGTCAGGAGCCTTAAGCTCGCCAACCTCAGGTACTAAAGCAGCGTCAAGCTGTAACTCACCATCAAGCTCAATGTCAGGGAACTTTTCATGAGCAATCTTAACAGCCTCTGCAACCTTAGTTACATCATCATGCTTAGCGCTGCCCTTAGATGAGTAGGAAAGCATAGCTACCTTAGGCTCGCCGCCTGTAAACATCTTAAATGACTCAGCGGAAAGACCTGCAATTTCAGCAAGCTTTGCACTGTCAAGGTCTGTATTAACAGCACAGTCAGCAAATACGAAAAGACCGTTGTCGCCAAACTCGCAGTTAGGTACCTCCATTACGAAGAAGCCTGAAACTGAGCCGATACCTGGCTTAGTCTTTAATAACTGAAGAGCTGGACGGATTGTGTTACCTGTTGAATGGCATGCACCTGAAACAGCACCGTCAGCGTCGCCGCACTTACACATAAGGCAAGCGTAGTACATATAATCCTTTTCCATCTGCTCCTGAGCCTGCTCAGGTGTTACACCCTTCTTAGCTCTTAACTCAACAAACTTATCAATATATTTCTGCTTGTTAGGGTCATTGAATGGGTCAACGATTGTTGCGCCTGTAATGTCGTAGCCCTTGCTGTTTTCCGCAATTTCATTGGGTGTACCGATAATAACGATATTAGCGATACCCTCCTTTAAAATCTGCTCTGCTGCCGCAAAAGTTCTCTTATCCATTGACTCGGGGAGTACAATGGTTTTCTTATCAGCTTTAGCTCTGGCCTTAATTGTGTCTAAAAAGTTCATTAAAAAGTTCCCCTTTCAATTAAATATTTATTTCATCTGCGGATAACCGCAGACGTTCATATTAATTTCATTATAAACCTTTTTTTTCTCTTATACAATAGCTTTTTTTATAAAAAACCTTATAATTTTTTGTAAAGCGGTGCAAAATTTTTTTACAAATATGACAAAGAGATTACAAAATCACATTTTGATTGACTTTTTACCTATATAATGTGATAATTGGTGTAATTGCAAAAAGGAGAGCTGAAAATGAACGTAGGAATTATTGCAGAGTATAATCCGTTTCACAGCGGACATAAGCTGCATATTACAAATACAAGGGCGCTTACGGGCGCAGATAATATTATTGCCATAATGAGCGGCAGCTTTGTGCAGAGGGGAGAGCCTGCCATACTTGACAAGTTCAGCCGTACACGCATGGCGCTTACAAACGGCGTGGATATGGTGCTGGAGCTGCCTGTGCGCTATGCGGCAGGCTCGGCTGACGTTTTTGCCATGGGCGCAGTTGAAAGCCTTGACAAAAGCGG
>CABUWB010000337.1 GCA_902495025.1 uncultured Eubacteriales bacterium | reverse complement strand
TATTTTTTGATATTGTGCGCTTTAAGGCTGTTAATGATATATTTGGCGCCCTATCGGGCGACAGGCTGCTCAGATATATTGCAGATGTTATTAAAAGGTTTACCGACAGGAAGGACGCTGCCTGCCGCATAGGCTCTGACAGGTTTGTTATATTTACCAACAATTCGGGCAGTGAGCTGGAGCGGCTTATTGAAAATATTTTTGAGGCTGTTGCGGAGTTTGACCTGCCGTTTGAGATAACCTGCAATGCGGGTATTTACATTACTGACGAAAATGCACTTACGGTTGATTATATGGTAAACTGTGCAATACTGGCACAGTCCAAAATAAAGGGCAGCTATTCCCACAGGTACAATTACTACACAGAGGATATGCGCAAGGATATGCTCAGCGAACAGGAAATTGTGGGAATGATGTCAACTGCGCTTGCGCAAAAACAGTTTGTTGTCTACTATCAGCCGCAGTATAACCATTCAACTGGTATGCTGCTTGGCTCGGAGGCACTTGTGCGCTGGAAACACCCCGAAAAGGGCATTATTTCTCCAGGGTTATTTATACCTATTTTTGAGAAGAACGGCTTTGTAACACAGCTTGACTTGTATGTGTTTGAGGAGGTTTGTGCCTTTCTGCGCAGATGTATGGATAAGGGTGCGGCTCTTGTGCCAATCTCTACCAATTTTTCAAGGCATGATATATTCCAGCCGCATTTTGTGGAATGGCTTGAGGAAATACGTAAAAAATATGACGTGCCTGCAAAATATCTGCGTGTTGAAATAACGGAAACCACTGTTATAGGCGGCAGTCAGCGCACCGAGGAGGTTGTAAAGGCTCTGCATGAGTGCGGCTATATTGTTGAAATGGACGATTTCGGCAGCGGTTATTCCTCGCTTAACGTGCTGAAGGATATTGACTTTGACATTATCAAGCTGGATATGCTCTTTCTTGCTGATAACATGGAAAATAACAGGGGCGGTACAATTTTAAGCTCGGTTATCCGTATGGCAAAGTGGCTTAAAATGCCTGTTATTGCAGAGGGCGTGGAAACGGTTGACCAGGCTGATTTTCTGCGCAGCATAGGCTGCAATTACATACAGGGATATCTGTATTCAAGACCTATTCCCGAGGAGGAGTACGATAGGCTGGTAAGCGGCAGTAAAATCGGTGCTGTTGTGCCTCAGCTTAGTCTTATTGAGGCTCTTGATTCGGCTGATTTCTGGGAGCCAAAATCGCAGGAAACGCTTATTTTTAATAACTTCGTAGGCGGTGCTGCCATATTTGATTACAGAGACGGCAAGGTTGAGGTTTTGCGTGTAAATAAGAAGTATTTGCAGGAAATATGTATGAATTTGTCCGAAAAGGACATTGTCGATAACGACCCGTTTAAATATTTTGATGAAAAGAATAAGGCAATCTATATTGATATGCTTGAGCGTGCCATTAAAACGGGCGAGGAACAGGAGTGCGAAACGTGGCGCACCATATCGTCCTCCTGCTGCGGTGAGGAGCTGTTTTGCATACGCTCTGCCGTACGTATGATAGGCAAAAGTGATGACAGCTATCTTTTCTATGCCATGATACGCAATATTACTGCCGAGAAAAGGGAGTATGCGGATATACTGGACAGCGAAAGACGCTTTAAAATGGCGAGTGAACAGGTTAATATCTATTACTGGGAATATACAATTGCTACAAGAGAAATGCGCCCATGCTTCCGCTGTATGAGGGACTTGGGACTTCCGCCGCTGCTTACCAATTATCCCGACAGTGCTATTGAAATGGGAATTTTCCCACCCGAGGTGGCGGATATGTATAGGGATTGGCACAGGCAGCTAGCCGAGGGCGTGCCAAGTCTGGAGGCGGTAATTCCGCTTACAATGAACAGAGTGCCGTTTCATGTAAGATACACCACCGAGTTTGACGAAAACGGACATCCTGTCAAGGCTTATGGCTCGGCGGCACTTGTGGTTGATAAATAAAAAATTGCACCCTCTCATAACGGAGGGTGTATTTTTTGCGTATAAAACCGATTTCAAGCATATATTACAGTAAGAAATATGGAGGTTTTATATGCAGATACACATAGTAAAATACGGTGAAACAATGGAGAGCATAGCGCAGAGCTATAATGTACCGCTTTTTGTGCTGCAGGCGCTTAATATGCCGCCTGTGCAGCCGCTTGTGGAGGGGCAGACACTGGTGGTGAGAACTCCGTCGGCACTTTATACCGTCAGTGAGGGGGATACCCTTGCGGATATTGCGCAGAGGGAGGGAGTAAACCTGTATCAGCTTATGCGTAACAATCCGCAGACGGCAGGGCGTACCTTGTACAGCGGTGAAACGCTTGTAATCAGCTATGCCGACGACAGCTACAAAAGCAGGGAGATACTGACAAACGGCTATGCCTATCCCAATACCGACAGGGAGCTTATAATAAAGGCGCTGCCCTTTTTGTCAATGCTGACGGTGTTTACCTATGGCTTTTCT
>CABUWB010000336.1 GCA_902495025.1 uncultured Eubacteriales bacterium | reverse complement strand
TGCCGCTTGCGGTGGTGTTGGTGCCTGCACTGTTAATGTGTATTGATACAAAGGCGTCGCCCTCATCGGCAAGGCTTGTACGCTCGTCAAAGGTCGGGTAAACATCTGTTGTGCGTGTCGCATAGCACTTGATGTCGCTTGCATCAAACATAGCCTTTGCCTTGTTAAGTATAGTAAGGGTCAAATCCTTTTCGTAAATTGTATTGTTCCAGCCCGTACCTACATCAGTGCCGCCATGTCCTGCGTCAAGCACGATAATCTTGTCATAATTTTCAATTGGCAGGAGCGGCTTGATGTAGAGGTCGCTGCCGTTTGAGGTAACGTCCATTGCCATAATGCGGCTTTCGTTAAAGGTAATTGTTGTCTGTGTACTGCCTACGGAAATCTGTATATCCTTAATTCTGCCGTCGTTTACGTCAATCACATTGTCGGATAAAATACCGCCAAGACTGCCGTTAAGTGTAAGCACATAATTAAGTGCGTTGTAATTGTCGGTATGTATTACCGAGCCTGCGCTTACTATGCCTGCGGCACCTGGCAGAATAAGTCCGAGATTTGCGTCATAGCGTGCGCTGCCGCCTGCTGACGAGGTGTTGTCGTAATCGCTTGCACTTATACCTGGTGATATTGTAAGTGAAATACTTGTGTCTGTAACGTCGGTGGTAAAGCCTGCCTTTTCCTTAAGGTCAATGGAAATACGCACCGTATTTGTATTAAACTGCTGATATGAGCCGCCGCCTGCAACACGTCCCTCGGCAAGTGTGCACTTGTCGCAGGTAAGTATGGAGTCGGTAATATCTATTGTAAGCAAATCACCTGTTGTTGAGGTGGTTGTTTTAACCGTAGGTGTTGTTTTGCCCTTTATTGTCAGCCTGTCGCCGCCTATAAGCTTTTCAAGCGTAATGGAGCTGATTTCATTTGTGCCTGTGCTTATTCCAAGTGTTCTTCTGTTTGAGGATAAGTAAAGGCGGAAGGACTTTTCATTTTTTAAATTGAATAAAAGCCTTGTAACGGGTTCTGTACCCGACTGCTGTGATATGTCAATACTGCTTACGTTAGTATCATTTACATTGTATCTGTCGTAGGTTATCAGGTTTTTGGCATTTTTAATATCAACCGCAACCATACTGCCCGAGAGCTTTGTAACCTCAACGCTGCTTATTTCACCGTCTGCATTGGCAAGGAACATTGTATTGCTGTCCGATGCCTTTGTAACGGAGGTAATGCCAACCGTATCATACTCGTCCGAGGTGTAACCCTGCATATTTGCACAGCTGCCCCCACTTGAAATATCAATGGCATTAATTGTAGTGGTTTCGGTGGTGGTTTCTGTGGTAGTTGTGGTAGTTACGGTGGTGGTTGTGGCAGTAGGCTTGGATATGCCTGCAATCCTCTTTTCACTGTCCCAGCTTACCTCCATACCTATCGACTCTGATACAAAGCGCAGCGGTATCATTGTTTTGTCATTAATAATTTTTGGTGCAATTGTCATATCAAGCGCCTTGCCGTTGACATAAGCCTTTTTGGAGTCAATTTCAAGCATAACGACAGTGTCGCCGTAGGTTATGTATACCTGGTATAAGTCGCTCAGCCAGTTTACCTGTGCGCCAAGCGCCTCAAATACCTCTCTTGCAGGTACAAGCGTATAGCTGTCAAAAATAATTGGCGGCATTGGCAGGTCTGTAAGCGTTTTGCCCTCAACCACAAGGCTGACCTCTTCTGCCGTATAGCTGTGTGCTGTTCCGTCATATTTAAGTGTCATATTTATATATTTGCCTGCCGCAGATATATTTGCGGTAAAAATTGCAAATGCCAGAATTAAGGCTGTTATTGCCCTTATGTATCTCATAAGCTTTCCTCCGAATTATTTTTTGTGCAGATACAATTATACCAAATAATAAAAAAATTTAAAGTAAAATGGGGGATATTTAATATTTTTGTAATATAAGGTTTAAATTAATCAGCGTTGCAATTACGGCTTGTATGTGCTATACTTTATTTAATTTTGATAAATGGGAAAACGGTGAAAAATATGTTGGTTTGTGCAGGTACAGATTATAAGTTGGCTCCGCTTGAAATAAGGGAAAGGCTTGCCTTTAACGAGCAGCAGGCGGCAGATATAATTAAAAAAATAAGCAGTATTAATAATGTAAGCGGTTGTGTTGTTTTATCCACCTGTAACAGGAGTGAGCTTTATATTTCCTCATGCGGTGATGTTGATGCGGCAGGGCTTTTGGTTGAGTGTTCGTATGCGGATAAAAAGGATATAAGGGATAAAATAAAGCTATATACGGGTGATGAGGCTGTGTATCACCTGTTTGAAACTGCGTGCGGCCTTAACTCGGCAATGCACAGGGAAAGCCAGATTATTACGCAGATAAGCCGCAGTGCCGATTTAAGCAGGGAGCTTGAATGTATGGACTCGGAGCTTGACGTGCTTTTCAGAACGGCAGGTTCCTCGGCAAGAAATGCAGCATCTACAGCAAATAATGATAGGG
>CABUWB010000335.1 GCA_902495025.1 uncultured Eubacteriales bacterium | reverse complement strand
GCCGCCTGCGAGAAGCTGATAGCCGTCCTCACGCACAAAGTTTATATTTGTAATGCTTATATCGGTATCTGCAAGGTCAAGGTTTGTAATTTTTCCGCCAAGAATAATACCAAAAAGTCCGTTATAATATCCATCTGCCGTTTTTATGTGCAGATTTGAAATGGTATGGTTGTTTCCATTAAATTCACCAGTAAAATAATGCTCTGTTGAATTGCCTATGGGCGTCCAGTTTTCATAGCTGTCAAGGTCAATATCACTGTCCAGATAAACGGTTTTGCCGTTAAAATCCATGCCGCTGTTTACAAGCTGTGCAAGCCCCTCCAGTTCCTGCGGCTCCGATATATGAAATTCGCTCTCCGTTTCACTGTACCATTGTGTGTTTGCCTGGGCAGATACGCCTACGGCATACATCAGCACAAACACTGATGTCAAAAAAAATAATTTGGTTAAACGCATATAAAATCCCCCTATGTATCAATTTTTAGCAACAAAATATAACCATAACAATTTTAATATATTAAACAGGGTATGTCAACAATCAGCCACAAATATATTGTAACCGCCCTATTTTTATGCTAAAATAAGTATAATGTACAGTTTGCGAAAGGAGCTTAATTATGGAATGGACAGAGGTTAAAATATACACAACCACTGAGGGTATAGAGCCTGTAAGTGCAGTTTTGCTTGAAAGCGGCATTACGGGCATACAGGTTGAGGACGATAACGAGTTAAAGCAGTATCTTGAAACGTCCTCCGAGTTCTGGGACTATGTTGACGAGGAGCTTATGAACAAGCCACCCGAGGAAACACGCCTTATAATTTACGTAAGCGACAACCCTTATGGTGCGGAAATGCTTATGCACGTAAGGGAGGCACTTGAGCGTTTAAAGGGCATGGACATCGGCATTGACCTTGGCAGGCTTGAAATTGAAACCAAGGAGAACTTAAATGACGAGGTCTGGCTCAACAAGTGGAGGGATTTCTACAAGCCGTTTAACGTTGGCAAGCGTCTGCTTGTAAAGCCCGTTTGGGAGGAGGTTGAAAACCCCGAGGGACGTGTGGTATTCAACATTAACCCTGGTCATGTTTTCGGTACGGGTCTGCACCAGACAACACAGCTCTGTATGACACAGCTTGAAAAATATATAACCGATACAAGCGTTGTTGCCGACCTCGGCTGCGGCAGCGGTATTCTTTCCATTATATCCCTGCTTTTGGGGGCAAAAAGCGCCTTTGCTGTTGATATTGACGCAAATGCGGTTAAAACCGCCTATGAAAATGCCGAGCTTAACGGTGTAGACAAAAGCCGCTACTACGTTACCAGCGGCAATGTAATTGATGATGAAAAGCTGCAGGCGGAAATGGGCTTTGAAAAGTATGATATTGTGGTTGCAAACATTATTGCTGATGTTATATGTGCAATTTCTCCGCTTGTGCCAAGGCTTTTAAAGGCTGATGGTATCTTTATATCATCTGGTATTATACGTGAAAGGGTTCAGGACGTGTACGATGCCTTTGAGGCAAACGGACTCGAGGTGGTTGAAACCCTTTACAAGGACGAGTGGGTGTCAATAACTGCGAAGGCAAAATAATATATTTGTAAATTTGTGATGAATTTTACCACAATAAATTTCATTTTTGAAATAAAATTTGTATTAATCAAGAGGAGAATTTTTGATGAATATAAAATATAGGGATAACAGAGATGTGATTTCGTTATTTTCTGGAGCTATGGGTATGGACATAGGCTTAGCTAAGGCCGGTCTTAATGTTGTAATAGGACAAGACATTGATGATGATTGTGTTAAAACCATGAAAGCAAATGGATACAATGTTCTTGGTGGAAATATCAGAGAAATTCATCCGCAAAAAATATTGAATTTATCTAATTTGAATATTGGGGAACCCTTTTTAATTTGTGGAGGACCGCCTTGTCAGCCATTTTCTACAGCGGGAAAACGGCTGGGAATTAATGACCCTCGTGGCAGTTTGTTTATGGATTTTATTAGAATGATTGATTATATTCGTCCGCGATTTTTCGTGATGGAAAATGTGAAAGGAATTATGTCCGCTCCTTTAAAGCATGTTCCCCTAAGGGAACGAGATAATTCTGATCCAAATCAAAAGCTGGGAACTGTGCTTGATGTGATTTTATCAGAATTTAATAAACTTGGTTATAAAACAATATATGGAATATTGGATGCAGTTAATTACGGAGTTCCGCAGTTCAGAGAAAGGTTTGTTCTGATTGGCAGCAGAGATAATGAAGAAATATTTCTTCCAATTCCAACACATTTTCAAACTCACCAAAATTCAGAATATAGATGGAAAACAGTGGGTGAAGTTATTAAGGAATTGGAGAATGATAAAAGTGAATGTGCTGTGTTGAGCCAGGAAAGAAAAGATTATATTCATATGGTGCCTGAGGGTGGAAATTGGCGTGACCTTCCGCCGAATATAATTCCGATAGCAATGGGGGGAGCCTACAAATCCGGAGGTGGTAAG
>CABUWB010000334.1 GCA_902495025.1 uncultured Eubacteriales bacterium | reverse complement strand
ACAATGGCAACTATCGGTTTTGGCATAGTTTAATCCTCCAAATCTGTTATCTGGTGCAAAAACTCGGCACCGTTATCCGACGTAACAACAAGCCTTACACCAAGCTCCCTCTCAACGTCGGCAATATCAACATCATCAAGAAAACGTGTTTTTATGTCATCTCTCAAACAGTTTTCGGGCACAAGCAGATATTTGCTTTTTATGCCCTTTAGCTGGGCAATTATATCACTGCCCGTCATAAGACCGCTTACGGTAATTGTAGTGCCGAAAAAGTTATTTTCAATCGGTTTTACATCTATCACCGTATTTGGCATTATTTTCATTATATCACAGGCAAGGGAATAAATAAAGTCAAAAGATGCTTTTCCCGTTGCAATTGTTATTGTTCTTTTTTTACTGTCGCCCTTTATGCTTTCAAGCGCCTCGTAAAACTCGGTTTTCATAAGGGTTATCATACCCACGCCGTTTTCAAGCTGTGGATAGCCCTCGTACTCCTCATCACTTGGCAGAGGCAGCCCAGCCATTATATAAAACTCATCACCTAAAAAGGCAAAGCGTGTTCCCTTTTCCTTGAGCAGCTTTTTCTGCCATGCCTCAACCTGTGCTATAACGGCTCTTGCACTCTCCCTGTCATAAGGCTTGAC
Source organism: uncultured Eubacteriales bacterium (assembly GCA_902495025.1). Taxonomy (GTDB): domain Bacteria; phylum Bacillota; class Clostridia; order Lachnospirales; family CAG-274; genus CALWRD01. Next base: position 1,870 of record CABUWB010000334.1, on the reverse strand, counting down.
GGGATAAAGTCCGTCCCTGAACCTTGTCATGCCAAAGGGCACAATGGACATACACCTTGCAGGGTCGATAAACTCACTAAGCTCCCTTATGCTCCTGTCAAGGTACTCACCATCGTTTATATCCCTGCACAGCACAATCTGAAAATTCGTTTCAATTTTATTTTCCGCCAGCTTTCTAAGCCTTGGCATAAGGTTTACCGCATGGGGATTTTTAAGCATAAACACCCTTTTTTCGGGGTCGGTTACCTGTACGGAAATATTAATGGGTGATAAGTGGTAGAAAATTATCCTGTCCAAATCCTCATCACTCATATTGGTAAGGGTTATATAATTGCCATGCAGAAAGGACAGACGTGAATCGTCGTCCTTAAAATAAAGGCTTTTGCGCATACCCTTTGGCAGCTGGTCAATAAAGCAGAATATACATTTGTTTTTGCAGCTGTGCGCCTTGTCCATAAGTCCACGCTCAAAAACAATGCCCAAATCCTCATATTCCTCTTTGTCTATCTCCAGCAGCCACTCATCACCGTCGGGCTTTCTTATGCCTACCTCGATATACTCGTCCTGTATAAGGTAACGGTAATCAAAAACATCATTTATTTTTTTGTTATTTATATCAACAAGTATGTCGCCTGCCTCAATGCCCATTTCCTCGGCAATGCTGTTAGGCTCAACCCTGATAATGACATTATCCATATTTTCACCTCTTAAAGGCTTGGTAATTTACAAAACTACAGGTTGGTGTATACGGGCGGATATGGAATCCGCCCCTACATATAATTACTACTGAATTTATTTTTTGCAAAGTTTAGCTTAAATGCAAAGTATTCAAACAAACCAACATTTGGTTTATATACAACGCAGCAACCTATTAATTGCTGCGTAGGGGCGGATTCCATATCCGCCTCAGGTTGCATAGGCGAGCAGTATTGCGCAGCAATACGACCACTAGAAATTTCATCATATAATTAATTAAAGGCTTATCATACCTGCAAGCGAGCCTCTTTCATTACCCATAAGCCTATGCGAATAAAACAGCTCTGGGTGGCACTTGGTACAGAAACGGCTGTTTTCTATATTATCCCTTTTCACGCCTGCTTTTACAAGTATTTCTTCGTTAACGGAATGTAAATCTATATAAAATTTACCCTCGTTTTCGCTGTCCTTTTCAATAAACTCGCTGCTCCATGGCAGTTTTTCGGCAAATTCATCAGCAACAGGCTTGTCAACCTGAAAGCAGCACTTTGCTATTGCAGGAGCAATACAGCAGATTAAATCCTCCGCCCTTGTGCCAAATTCCTTTTCCATAGCTCTTACGGTTTTTGCGCCTGTTTCAATAACTGTTCCTCTCCAGCCGCTGTGGGCAATACCTATGGCATTATTTACCCTGTCATAATAAAAGATAAGCACACAGTCTGCCGAAAAGCCTGTCAGCACAACGTCCTTACAATCGGTAATCACCGCATCATAGCCGTCCTGCTGTCTTTCCTTAAAAAGACCCTTGCCCCTGTCAGCCTCGCTTACCCTTAAAATATTGTCTGTATGTACCTGCCTTGTCCATACTGTATTGCGGCTGTCAACGCCGATAGCGGTACATATTCTGTTATAATTTTCAAAAACATTTTCCCTTTTATCGTCCCTGAAGGCAAGGTTAAGGCTCTCATAGCAGCCCTGCGAAACACCGCCGACCCTTGTTGAAAAGCAGTGCCTTATCCCCTCATTCTCGAGTTTGTCAAAGGTAAAATATTTAACCCTGTTTTTTTCGTTAAGCTTCATAATTAAAAGGCAGCCTTAATATGGCTTAATTCCTTTCCCAGTATTTCTATAACATCAAAGCGTATATCCGTATTATACTCGTTTATGTGGTTTT
>CABUWB010000333.1 GCA_902495025.1 uncultured Eubacteriales bacterium | reverse complement strand
GCTGTAAAAAGGAAGTGCGTATACCTGTAACCGAAAGCTGCAGCGAGTGTCATGGCAGCGGCTGTAAGCCTGGTACCTATGCCGAAACCTGTTCACGCTGTCGTGGAACGGGTCAGGAGGTTGTTACACAGCAGACTCCTTTCGGTATGATGCAGACACAGCGCCCATGCTCTGCGTGCGGCGGCGAGGGCAAGGTTATAAAAACACCTTGTACAAAGTGCGGCGGCAAGGGTCATATTACCGCAGAAAAGAGTGTTACAATAGATATACCAAAGGGTATTGCACATGGTCAGTCCATAAGAAAGACGGGACTTGGCGGTGCAGGCGAGCGTGGCGGACAGAACGGCGACCTTTATGTTGCAATTACCGTTATGCCGCACAAGACCTTTGTGCGTGACGGCAACAACATACTTGTTGATGTGCCTATCAGCATGACGCAGGCTGCACTTGGTGATGAAATTACCATACCTACTATTGACGGTGATGAAAAGTATACCGTTAAACCGGGTACACAGCCGGGTGATACCTATACTATGAAGGGTAAGGGCGTATTTAATGTGCGTAACCCTAAATTAAGAGGTGACCAGATAGTTACCTTTAAGGTAGTTATTCCGTCAAGGCTTACCGACAGGCAGAAGAGCCTGTTAAGAGAGTTTGCCGAGCTTAGCGGCGAGGGCAAAAAAGAAGGCTTTTTTGATAAAATGAAGAAAAAGCTTAATGAATAATTTATCAAATTTAAAGGGCTGCGGCTTGCAGCCTTTTTTAAGTAATTATCAATAATTATTATGAATATTTTTTACAATTTAAGGCAACAATAAGTCCTGTATTTTGTTATCTTTACATTAAAAAAATACTGGATTTTTGTGCCGATATATGTTATACTGATATTCAGTGCATTACGAACTGAACTATCAAGGAGGATAATTTGCAATGAGCACAATAGAGAAAATCGATGTAAATAAAGTTAAAATCAGCTTTAATGTTGACGCTGAAAGATTTGAGGAAGGCTTAAAGTATTCCTACAATAAAAATAAGGGTTCTATTTCTATCCCAGGTTTCAGAAAGGGCAAGGCTCCAAGAAAGCTTATTGAGGCACAGTACGGCAAGGGTGTATTCTATGATGATGCAATCAACTTTGTACTCCCAGAGGCTTACGAGGCAGCAGTAAAGGAGAACGAGCTTGAGGTTGTTTCAAAGCCTGAGATTGATATTACAGCTATTGATGACAACGGTGTTGCTTTTACAGCAGAGGTTTATTTAAAGCCTGAGGTTAAGATTGAGGGCTACAAGGGTCTTACCTGCAAAAAGAGCAATACAGAGGTTTCTGATGATGAGGTAGAGGCTGAAATCAAGAAGGACCTTGCAAAGAACGCAAGAATTATCACTGTTGAGGACAGACCTGTACAGGACGGCGATATTGCTACAATCGACTTTAAGGGCTTTATGGACGGCGAGGCTTTTGCAGGCGGCGAGGGCAGCGACTACGACCTTGAAATCGGCTCACACTCATTTATTGATACATTTGAGGAGCAGCTTATCGGCAAGAATATCGGTGAGCAGTGCCAGGTAAACGTAACCTTCCCAGAGGAGTATGGTCAGACAGACCTTGCAGGCAAGCCTGCCATGTTTGAGGTTACAATCAAGGGCATCAAGTTCAGAGAGCTTCCAGAGCTTACTGATGATTATGTTGCAGATACAACTGACAGCGAGAACGTTGCTGATTACAAGAACGACATCGTTGGCAGATTAAAGGTTACAAAGATGGAGGCTGCTAAGAATGCTAAGCAGGAGGAGCTGCTTACAAAGCTTATTGATATGGCTGAAATGGACGTTCCTGCTCCTATGATTGAGCTTGATATTGACAATAAAATTCACGAGTTTGAGTATAATATCACAAGACAGGGTCTTTCACTTGAAATGTACCTTCAGTACATGGGTCAGACTATGGACTCAATGCGTGAGGCTTACAGACCTATGAGCGAAAAGCAGGTTAAGGGCAGACTTGTACTTGAGGCTGTTGCTGCTAACGAGGGCTTTGAGGTTACAGACGAGGAAATCAATAACGAAATCGCCCGTATTGCAAAGAACTACAATATGGAGGTTGAAAAGCTTACTTCTGCTATTTCCGATGAGGATAAGAAGAATATCGTTAAGGACTTACAGGTTCAGAAGGCTATCGCTTTTGTATGCGATAATGCTGTTGAAACAGAGGAAGCAGACGCTTAATAATTGCTGTATGGAGGAAGTCTTGTGGCTTCCTCCAGTTTTTCATAAGGGTAAATTGTAGTATAATAGATAAATTAGAGTTTAGTTGATATTCTAGATTGGCGGGCTGGTCGTATTGCTTTGCAATACTGCTCGCCTATGCAACCTGAGGCGGATATGGAATCCGCCCCTACAAGTTAATTACAACGTCAATTAATTTTTTTGCAAATTTGTTTTATATGCAAGGTATTCAAACAAACCAACATCTGATTTGTATGCAATGCAACAATCTTTTATTGGTTACGTAGTGGCGGATT
>CABUWB010000332.1 GCA_902495025.1 uncultured Eubacteriales bacterium | reverse complement strand
TTACTACCTACGAGCTTGACCCTAAGGACTACGGCTTTGAGTACACCACATCAGACGAGCTTAAGGGCGGCCTTGGTGAGGAAAATGCCAAAATCACAAGGGATATTCTTTCGGGCGTTAAGGGTGCAAAAAGGGATATTGTTCTTCTTAATGCAGGCGCCGCAATTTATGTTGGCGGCAGGGCAGAGAGCATTGCCGAGGGCATAAAGCTTGCACACTCTGCCATTGACAGCGGCAGCGCACTTAAAAAGCTTGATGAGCTTGCTGCATTTTCAAATAAATAAATATAAATTTACTGCTCCGTTTATGCGGGGCAGTTTTTTAATGTCACACAAATTTCATTTTCGGTAAAATACGCAAATCAGAAATTTTTTTCAAATTACCACTTTACAAATTAGTTTTAAGTGGTTATAATGATAGAGATTAGAAAAACGCAACGACAGGGACAGTAGCTTACGGCAGTTACTAAAGCGAATCGGGGACGGTGCAAGCCCGAGAGGATAGCCGTAAATGAACATCACCCTACAGCGGCGGCTCGAAAGGCATACGCTTAGTAGACTCCGACGGTTCACCCACGTTACGGGTTTTGAGAGAGTGGCAGAAATCTGTCATTAATTCAGGTGGTACCACGCAAGCCATGCGTCCTGTCGGACGTATGGCTTTTTATTATTTTACTAGGAGGTTTTATTGTGTACGATAAAGTCAGTACAAATTTAAACTTTGTCGAAAGAGAAAAGGAAATCCTTTCCTTCTGGAAGGAGAGCGACATCTTCGGCGAAAGTATCAAAGCAAGAGAAAATTGTCCCGTATTCACATTTTATGACGGTCCTCCAACCGCAAACGGCAAGCCACATATAGGACATATTTTAACACGAGTTATCAAGGACCTTATCCCACGTTATAAGACAATGAAGGGCTATAAGGTACTGCGTAAGGCAGGCTGGGACACACATGGTCTTCCCGTTGAGCTTGAGGTTGAAAAGCAGCTTGGCATAAGCGGCAAGCCACAGATTGAAAACTACGGTATTGAGCCATTTATCCGCAAATGTAAGGACTCCGTATTCACCTACGAGAGCCTTTGGAGGGATATGAGCGACAGAGTAGGTTTCTGGGCTGATATGGATAACCCTTATGTTACCTACCACAACAGCTATATTGAGTCAGTATGGTGGGCTTTAAGACAGATTTGGGACAAGGGACTTATTTACAAGGGTCATAAGATTGTACCTTACTGCCCACGCTGCGGTACTGCACTTTCAAGCCACGAGGTTGCACAGGGCTATAAGAATGTCAAGGAAACCTCCTGTATTGCACGCTTTGCAGTAAAGGGCGAGGACAACACATATTTCCTTGCATGGACAACAACACCATGGACACTGCCATCAAACGTAGCACTTTGTGTAAACAAGGCTGAAAACTACTCAAAAGTAAAGGCAGAGGACGGCAAAATTTACATCATGGCTGAGGCACTCCTTGAGGAGGTTTTAAAGGAAGGCTATGAGGTAATTGAAACTTATGTCGGTCAGGATTTGGTCGGCACAGAGTACGAGCCATTATTCCCTTATGCAAAGCCTGACAAAAAGGCTTTCTACGTAGTTGAGGCTGACTATGTAACACTTACCGACGGTACAGGTATCGTTCATATCGCACCTGCCTTTGGTGAGGACGATGCACAGGTAGGCAGACGCTATGACCTGCCATTTGTTCAGCTTGTAAACGACCAGGGCTGCTTTACAGACGAGGTTGAGGGACTTGCAGGCACCTTTGTAAAGGACGGCGACAAGGAGATTTTAAGACGCCTTGAGGAAAGCGGCAAGCTGTTTGCAGCTATCCCATTTGAGCATGACTATCCTTTCTGCTGGAGATGCGATACACCTCTGCTTTACTATGCAAGAGATACATGGTTTATTGAAATGACTAAGGTGCGTGACCACCTTTTAAAGAACAACGATACAGTAAACTGGATGCCTGATAACATCAAGAACGGCCGTTTCGGCAATTTCCTTGAAAATGTTATTGACTGGGGTCTTTCAAGAGAGAGATACTGGGGTACACCATTGCCAATATGGGAGTGTAAGTGCGGTCATCGTCATTTAATAGGCTCCATTGAGGAGTTAAAGTCAATGAGCGATAACTGCCCTGAGGATATTGAGCTTCACCGCCCATATATTGACGCAGTTACCCTTAAGTGCCCCGAGTGCGGCGGCGAAATGCACAGAGTTACCGAGGTTATCGACTGCTGGTTTGACTCTGGCTCAATGCCTTTTGCACAGTGGCATTATCCATTTGAAAATAAGGAAATATTTGACGAGAATTTCCCTGCGGACTTTATCTCCGAGGCTATTGACCAGACAAGAGGCTGGTTCTATACACTTATGGCTATTTCAACCCTTATCTTTGACAAGAGCCCTTATAAGAACGTAATTGTTTTGGGTCATGTACAGGATAAGGACGGACGTAAGATGTCAAAGCACCTTGGCAACGTTGTTGACCCATGGTCAGTGCTTGACAAGCAGGGTGCAGACGCTGTAAGATGGTAT
>CABUWB010000331.1 GCA_902495025.1 uncultured Eubacteriales bacterium | reverse complement strand
CGGCGGCAAAGCAGGAAGCCGCACCTGCGGCAGTGTCCGAAACAGTACCCGAGGCGCTTGGCAGTCTGACGGTAAGCTATATCGATGTTGGACAGGCTGACAGTATACTGATAACCACACCCGATAATAAAAATCTGCTTATTGACGCAGGTGAGGGTGAGGGCAGGAGTGGTGCTGTGCTTTCATATCTTAAAGCAAGAAATATTACGTCAATTGATACGGCAGTTGCAACTCATCCGCACAGCGACCATATAAACGCTATGGATAATGTGCTTAATGAAATAACCGTAAGCAGATTTTATATGCCCGGTGCAACGCATACCACAAAGGATTTTGAAAATATGCTTGACGCATTGGAGTCTGTGCCGGAGGTAACACAGGCAAAGGCAGGCATGAGCTTTAATGTTGGCAGCAGTGTTAAATGTGATATTCTTGCGCCCGTATCAGATAACTACAATGATTTAAACGATTATTCCGTTGTGATAAGGCTTACCTATGGCGATACGGCATTTGTCTTTACAGGCGACGCCGAGGCTTTTTCCGAAAAGGAAATACTTGCTGGGGGCGCAGAGCTGAATGCCGATGTGCTTAAATGCGGTCATCATGGCAGTTCAAGCTCCACAAGTGATGAATTTCTTGAGGCGGTCAATCCCAAGTATGCAGTTATAAGCTGCGGCAGGGATAATGACTACGGACACCCTCACAGGGAAACCATGCAGAAGCTGAATAGTGCAGGCATAAACGTATTAAGGACAGACGAGATGGGTACAATAACCCTTGTCAGCGACGGTAAAACGGTAACATCGCTTAACGGTGAGGGTGTAATTGAGCAGACAACGCAGACAATAACACAGGCAGCACAAGCTGAACAGGGTGTTACCTATATAGGAAATAAAAATTCAAAAAAATATCATTCACAGGCTTGCACAAGTCTGCCAAAGGAGCAGAACAGGGTTTATTTTTCCTCAAAGGCTGAGGCGGAAAACAATGGTTATTCTCCATGCGGACTGTGTAAACCATAACAAAGGAGGGCTTTTATGAGTATTAAGGTTTTTAACAAGGACAATTTTAATGCGGAGGTTATCAATTCCGATAAGCCTGTACTTATTGATTTCTGGGCGGAGTGGTGTACCTACTGCAAAATGCAGACACAGCCTTTTGAGGCGGCAGCAGAGGAAAATCCCGATGTTGTTTTTGGCTCAATGAATGTTGATGAAAACGGTGAAATAGCTGCACAGTACGGCATTATGAGTATACCTGCGCTTATACTTTTTAAGGACGGCGAGCCTGTGCAAAGGCTGACAGGCTTACAGAGTGAGGACGAAATACAGGAGCTGCTTGATGAAAACAAATGATGATTTTCAGATTGTGATTATAGGTGCAGGTATTTCGGGACTTACCGCCGCAATTTATGCAGCAAGGGCAGGCAAAAGCGTTATTGTGCTTGACGGCAAGGGCTACGGCGGTCAGATAGGCGCAGCCGACAGAGTAGAGAATTACCCCGGTTTTAAGTCAATATCGGGTTTTGACCTCTCCACTGCCGTTTATGAGCAGGCAAAGGCGCTTGGTGCAAAAATAAAATTCAGCACCGTAAAGGCGGTTACTAAAACCGAAAACGGCTTTGCGGTTGCGACCGAAAAAATAACCTATAACGCAAAGAGTGTTATTATTGCTGCAGGGCTTGAAAAACGCAGGCTCGGGCTTGATAAAGAGGAGCTGCTGACAGGTAAGGGCGTGTCCTACTGTGCCGCCTGTGACGGTGCATTTTTCAGGGGCAAAAGCGTTGCCGTTGTCGGCGGAGGCAATACGGCGCTGTATGATGCTATTTATTTAAGCACCTACTGCGATAAGGTGTACCTTATCCACCGCCGCAGTGAGTATAGGGCAGAGAGTGCCGCAGTTGACAGAATTAACGGCATTGAAAATATTATTCAACTTAAAGGCTGTGTGCCTGTTGAGATTATCGGAAATTCCTCGGTTGAGGGCTTGAAGATAAAAAATAAGGCTGACGGCAGTGAAAGTGTGCTTGATGTAAGCGGTGTTTTTGCTGCTGTCGGTCAGATACCGTCAAATGAGCCGTTTGGGGATATTGTAAGCCTTGACGGGGACGGATATATTGTGGCAGGCGAGGACTGTAAAACCTCATGTGAGGGTGTGTTTGCGGCAGGCGACTGCCGTACCAAAAATGTAAGGCAGCTTGTAACTGCTGCCGCAGACGGTGCAGTGGCAGGTATTGCCGCTGCTGAATTTGCAGAATAATTTAATTAAGGGCTGTTGCATTGATTTTGCAGCAGCCCTGATTTTTAGTGGTAAGATAAATTAGAGTTTATCGGTGTATTGCTGGCGCAACACACCGATAAGATGAAATACACTGCGTGCATTTCATCTTGCTGGGGTACTGGCGTACCCACCAATGAAGTAACAACCCGTGCCTCGCTCCGCTCGACACTCTTGTTATCCCTCGGGCGGGCAAAGCCCACCCTGCGGAATTAAGTCTGCGACGCTTAAAGTTACCTGAAATACCTTTTACGTTTGTGGTTCATAGTAT
>CABUWB010000330.1 GCA_902495025.1 uncultured Eubacteriales bacterium | reverse complement strand
ATTGCCCCAATAATACCAATAGTCATAATTAATACCTCCGTTACTCTACCGTAACGCTCTTTGCAAGGTTACGAGGCTTATCAATATCCTCACCAAGTCCAAGCGCCATATAGTAAGCAAAAAGCTGCTGCGGAATGTTTGCAAGTATTGATGTAAGCATCCAGTGTGTACGTGGGATATAAATTACATCATCAGCAACCTCCTCAATGCTTGTGTTGCCCTCCATGGCAATAGCAAGCACCTTGGCGCCTCTTGCCTTAACCTCCTTGATGTTGCTCTTGGTCTTATCAAAAAGTGCCTCCTGTGTAACAACGCCTACAACAAGGGTAGCCTCCTCAATAAGAGCAATAGGGCCATGCTTGAGCTCGCCTGCGGCATAAGGCTCGGAGTGGAGATAAGCAATCTCCTTTAATTTAAGAGAGCCCTCCATACCTACAACGTAGTCAAGACCTCTGCCTATGTAGAACACATTTTTAGAGGAAATATATTTGTTGACAAAGCCCCTTATGGCGGGTACAGCCTTTGTCAGAATATCGTTAATTTGTGATGGCAGTCTGTCCATGGCAGCCTTGACCTCGGCAAACATCTTATCATCAATTTTTCCAAGCTCCTGTGCTATGTGCAGTGTAATAAGGTACATTGCAATTACCTGTGCGGAAAATGCCTTTGTTGAGGCAACCGCAATTTCAAAGCCTGCAAGAGTGTAGAGAACATCGTCGGCATCCCTTGCAATGGAGCTGCCAACCGCATTTACAACGCCAAGCACCCTTGCGCCCTTCGACTTTGCAAGTTTAAGTGCGGAGTGTGTATCTGCCGTTTCACCCGACTGTGAAATAACAATTACCAGCGTATGCTCGTCAATAAGAGGGTCCTTATAGCGGAACTCGCTTGCAACCTCTGAGTTTACGGGTATTCTTACAATTCTTTCAAGCAGGTATTTACCTACAAGACCTGCGTAATAAGCAGTACCGCAGGCAACAATGTAAATCTGGTTAATATTTTCAAGCTCTTTTTTGCCAAGCTTAATGCCGTCAAGCTCAATGCTCTTTCCGTCGGCTGAAAAACGCTGTGCAAGGTTATCCCTTACCACCTTTGGCTGCTCGTAAATTTCCTTTAACATAAAGTGGTCGTAGCCGTTCTTCTGTGCCGCCTCAACGTCCCACTTATAGTGATAAGGCTCTCTTGTAATCACATTACCGTCAATATCGTAAAGTGTAATTTCATCAGCCTTAACAAGCGCAAGCTCCTTATCCTCGAGTATATAAGCGTCCTTTGTATAGTTAAGGATAGCAGGAATATCAGATGCAATAAAGTTTTCACCCTGACCTATGCCTACAATAAGAGGTGATTCCTTTCTTGCAGCAACAAGCTGGTCGGGATAGTCCGTACAGAGTACACCAAGCGCATAGGAGCCTTCAATTCTCTGTAAGGTTTTTCTTACTGCCTCTAAAATATCGTTGCCCTGCTTGTAATAATCATCAATAAGGTGTGCAACGGTTTCCGTATCGGTTTCGGAGTGGAAAACATAGCCCTTATCTTCAAGCTCTGCTTTAAGCTCCTGATAGTTTTCAATAATACCGTTATGCACAACGGCAATTTTATCGTCGTTACTGAAATGTGGGTGTGCGTTCATATCCGATGGAGCGCCATGTGTTGCCCACCTTGTATGACCTATACCCAGTCTGCCAGAAACGGGGTCTGTAAGCAGCAGATTGCTTAAATTGTCAACCTTGCCCTTAGTCTTTCTGATATTGATTGTATCACCGCTTAAAACGGCAACGCCTGCAGAGTCATAGCCTCTGTATTCCAGACTTTTAAGACCGTTTATAAGCACAGGCACAGCACTCTGCGCACCTATGTAACCAACTATACCGCACATTTTATTACCTCCTGTTGTCAGCTTAAAAGACCCTCAATAAGTCTTGCAAGTCTTTCAGCCTCTTCCTTAATAACGGCAGTATCCCTGCCCTCAATCATAACCCTTACAATAGGCTCTGTGCCCGAAGGTCTTATAAGCACACGTCCGTCGCCTGCAAACTTAGCCTCAAGCTTTTCAATCTCATTACGGATTGTTTCATTGGAAAGATATTCCTTTTTCTTTTTATTGTCAACCCTTGCATTAACAAGTACCTGTGGAAGTACCTCCATTATGTTTTTAGCCTCCGCAAGGGACTTACCTGTCTTTTTAAGTGTTGTAATAAGCTGTATTGCAGTTAAAATACCGTCGCCTGTTGTGTTGTAGTCAAAAAAGATGATGTGTCCCGACTGCTCGCCGCCGAAACAGTCGCCCTTTTCAAGCAGACATTCAAGCACGTAGCGGTCGCCGACCTTTGTTCTTTCTATATTAATGCCGTTTCTCTCACCCATCTGGAATAAGCCGAGGTTGCTCATAACGGTAGCAACGATAGTGTCGTTTTTAAGCCTGCCGCACTGCTTTAAGTAGCTGCCGCAGATAGCCATAATAACATCACCGTCTACAAGCTCGCCGTTTTCATCAACAGCAAGGCAGCGGTCGCCGTCGCCGTCAAAGGCAATACCAATATCGGCACCTATTTCCTTAACGTACTTTGCAAGGGACT
>CABUWB010000329.1 GCA_902495025.1 uncultured Eubacteriales bacterium | reverse complement strand
TCTTCCATTGATGAGGGTATTGAGCTGTTGCTCGGCACTAAGGCAGGCGAGATGAATAAAAACGGCACATATCCAAGAGGAAGTGTACATTACAAGGTTTATAACAAGCTGAAAAACAATTTTGATAAAATGAACGAGAGCTGAAAGAAGTGTTATAATGCGTGAAGTAATAGATTTTCATATTCACCCCTTTTATAATAAAAGCAGAAATGTATGTTTTTATGACGGCACTGTCGGTACGTGGCAGGAGCTTATGTCGGATTTGCAGCGTGCGGGTATATCAAGGGTGTGCGGCAGTGTAATTGAACGTATGGACGTTAACAGCTTTGATGATATTAAGGCACTTAACGACGAGGCTCTGCTGCTGCGTGATAAAATGCAGGGCTTTTACATACCCGGCGTACATATTCACCCTGCATACGTTAATGAGAGTATAGCAGAGCTTGAACGTATGAGTGCAGAGGGCGTAAGGCTTGTGGGTGAGCTTGTGCCGTATATGATGGGCTGGGAAAGCTATTATGATGAAAATATGCACAGGATATACGAAAAAATTGACGAGCTTAAAATGGTTGTCAGCTTTCATACAATTTATGAGGAAAGCATCGACAAGGCAGTGTCAAAATTTCCAAATATTACCTTTGTTGCAGCTCACCCCGGGGATAAGGCACAGTTTTTAAGGCATCTTGAGCGAATAAAAAAATACGATAATTATTATCTGGATTTAAGCGGTACAGGCATATTCCGCTACGGTCTTATTGCGCATGGTGTGAAAGAGGTCGGCAGTGAAAGGCTTCTCTTTGGTACGGATTATCCTATCTGTAATCCGTCAATGTATGTAAATGCAGTGCTTTTTGAAAAGCTGTCTGATAGGGATTATGATAATATTTTCTGTGCAAATGCTAAAAGGATACTGGAGCTATGATTTATACACTTACGCTTAATCCCTCGGTGGATTATTATATGGATTTTAATTCGGTAAGGCTTGGTGCGCTTAACCGAAGCAGCGGTGAAAGGTGTGTTGTTGGCGGCAAGGGTATCAATGTATCACGCATGCTTAATGCACTTGGGCTTAAAAGTACAGTTATTGCGGCTGTCGGCGGCTTTACGGGGCAGGAAATCAAAGAGTGCATTATATCCGAGGGGCTTGATTTTATTCCTCTGCCTGTTAGCGGCACTACACGTATTAATGTCAAGCTTAATGACGGTACGGAGCTTAACGGCAGCGGTGCAATGGCTGATGTTAATACGGTTAAAGCGCTTTTTACGGCACTTGATAATGTCGTAAAGGGGGATACTGTGGTGTTGTCGGGCAGTGTTTGCAGTGGTTTTGATAAGAATATTTACGCACGTATTATTGCCATGCTTAATTCAAAGGGAGTATATACTGTGCTTGATGCTGACGGCTCCTTGCTTAAAAATGCACTTGAAAGCAGACCAAGGCTTATCAAGCCCAACAGCAGTGAGCTTGGTGCGCTTTTCAATGCCGATATTGAAGATGCTGCAGCAGCGGAAAAGTACGCACTTAAACTGGTTGACAGCGGCATTGAAAATGTGCTTGTATCACTGGGTGATAAGGGTGCGCTGTATGTCAGCGGTGAGGGTACATATTTCTGTAAGGCTCCGCAGGTCAGTGCCGTTACAACGGTTGGTGCGGGTGACTGCGCACTTGCAGGCTTTATATATGCGCTTGAAAGCGGTATGAGTGTTAAGCAGTGTACAGCCTTTGCCGTTGCATGCGGCAGTGCAAGGGTGAATACGGGCATTTTTGCGGATAGAGCTGTTATTAATGAAATCTTTGACAAATTATAAGTTGAAATGTCGGTTATTATATGTTATGATATTGATAACGAATTTTAGGAGGATTTATTATGGAAATACTGGACAGATACATTGACGAACTGCTTGAAAAAAGCACGCCTCAGGCACCTATCTGGAATATTGAAAAGATAAGGAGCGGCAAGCCATCAAAATGGAATTATATCGACGGCTGTATGATTAAGGCTATTCTGGAGCTTTATGATATTAAGGGCGACAAAAAGTTCCTTCAGTTTGCCGATGATTTTATCGATTACTTTGTTCGTGAGGACGGCTCAATCGACTCCTACGACCCTGAGGAATATAATATTGACAATGTAAATGCGGGTAAAACCCTTTTTGACCTGTACAAGCTTACAGGCAAGGAGAAATACAGAAAGGCTATCGAAACAATCTACAGTCAGGTTAAAAATCAGCCAAGAACAGCGTCGGGCAATTTCTGGCATAAGCTGATTTATCCAAACCAGGTATGGCTTGACGGTATGTATATGGGTCAGCCTTTCTATATGCAGTATGAGGTTGAATATAATAACTGCAAAAACTGTATGGACAGCTTTGACCAGTTTATGAATGTATATAAAAAGATGAGAGATGCAAAGACAGGTCTTTACTACCATGGCTTTGATGAGTCCAAGGAGGTATTCTGGGCTGATAAGCAGACAGGTCTTTCAAAGAATTTCTGGCTGCGTGCGCTTGGCTGGTACTCAATGGCACTTATTGATACAGCGGCTAATATGCCAGACAGCTTAAAGGAGCAGAGGGAC
>CABUWB010000328.1 GCA_902495025.1 uncultured Eubacteriales bacterium | reverse complement strand
TAGCAGACGCTGAACAACATTGAAGAGCCTGCAATTGTAATACCTTCACCCGGTGCAGTCTGACCGAGGATTGTAGTATTATCGGTAATATTCATTCTTCTTGCGCTCTTTGCCACTGTTTCATCAATATTAATTGTACCGCCGACAGCAAATACAATTGTACGTGGTGCAGAAACATTACCGTCTGCCCTGTCCTTTCTTAAAAGACCGTAGCGCAGTGAGCCGGGCTGTGGGTCTGTTGCATTGTCATCAAGATTAGTAACAACATAGACATCACCGCCTCTACCGCCCTGTGAGTACTTTCCACCGCCCTCTACACTTGCAAAGGCAGGTGTCTTTTCAGCCTCTGCAGGAGTAGTAATCTCCGTTGTAAAGGTCTTAAAAGGTGTATTTTTGGTGGAAGGCACACTTGCGTCATAAGCATTTACACGAATGTAATACTTTGTGTTTGGCTGAAGTGAGCTTGTAAGAGGCTCTGTAATCTGGTCCTCAAGGAAGAATGTATTTTTCTTGTCATCAACAAGCTTTTCTTCCATCTCACCTGTTTCAGCGTTCTGTGTCTGTGTAATTCTTGCCAGCTTTTTGCCATGGTTAAAGGTAGATGCAATATGGTCCTCCGTCCATTTTTCACCGTCAAGCGAATACTGTACCTGATATGCTGTTGCAAAGCTATTTGCAACAACTGTTGTATCAACATAGGCTATCTTAACGGCCTGCGCACTTGTTACGGTATCAACCTTAGGGTCCTTAATAACTATCTGATAATCCGTAGGATAGTCAACAACACCCATAAGTACATTATGGTCTGACTTAGTATCATTTGTAATACTGGTATGTGTACCGTCAGGAAGCCAGCCCGTATACTCTATAATCATACCATTTGTAGGGTTTGTCCAGCTTCTTGTAGGGTTGCCGTTGGACTCTGTCTGACCCTCTGCTTTTAATGGGTTTGCCTTAATAAGGTTACCATCCTTGTCAACCGCAGGCCATGTAAGTACTACGGCGTTATTGTTTGCCGCATCAATATCAGCCTCAAGTCCTGTTGTATCCTTAAATACATAGTCGCTTGGGTCTGCATTGTACCTTGCAAACACAGGCACCGATAGTGATGAAAACATCATAACCGCCGCCATAAGTGCAGCAATAGCTTTTTTCTTCATAAACTCATTCCTTTCATTTTAAAATTATATCTGTGATAATTATATCACATTTTCCGCTTTGCGTACAGTAATTGTTTTATTTTATTAAATTTTTACAAATAAAACCTAAATTTTTGTATATTTTATACCAAACAGGCAATGCTTATATACAAAAGGAGTGAATTTTATGATTAATATTAAAGCTGTAATACTTGCACTTTTAATAAGCCTTGCAATACCTGTACAGCCTGCAGGCAGTATCCGGCATAAAGATAATTTTGACAGCACGCATAGCTGGTGGTCAATGCTTTATCCCGAGTACTGCGGTATTGATGACAGCCTTGAAAATACCGACGGTAAAAAAGTTATTTCCTTTAAAATAGCGGAAATTTTTAAATAACACTATTCCTTCATTTTGCTGCGGAGCTGCTCCAGTATTTTCTTTTCTATGCGAGAAATCTGTACCTGAGATATACCGAGTTTTTCGGCTGTCTGTGTCTGTGTTTTATCCTCAAAATATCGCAGTTTTATTATGCTCTGCTCTCTTTCGGACAGTTTTGAAATAAGGTCGCTCAGCATAATTGAATTTACTATTTTTTCTTCCTCACAAACCTTGTCACCTATACGTTCCATAAGGGTAATGCTGCTGCCGTCATTGCCTGTATACATATCCTTTTGCAGGGAGTCAACCTCCTGCGATGCCTCAAGGGCAAGCGCAATATCCTCACAGCTTATGCCAAGCTCCTTAGAAAGCTCGGTTACTGTAAGGCTTTTTCCGCTGCCTGCTTTTTCCTTTTCCTGTAATGCCTTTATTCTGGCAGCAGCCTCCTTTAACGGGCGTGAAACCTTAATCATGCCATCATCACGCAAAAATCTTTTAATCTCTCCCATTATCATAGGTACGGCATAAGTTGAAAATTTAACGTCATAGGCAAAGTCAAACTTCTGTATGGATTTTATAAGACCGATTGCACCTATCTGATACAAATCCTCGGCGTCAACACCCCTGTTCAGAAAACGCTTTACTACGCTCCATATAAGCCCCGAGTTTTCCTCAACAAGAGTGTTTGCCGCCTCACTGTCACCGTCAGCCGCCTGCTTAATAAGCTGTTTTGCTCTGTCGGGGTCCACATTAAAGCTCATTGTACCACCTCAATCCCTAAGGTGTTTAACCAGCTTTACAACAGTACCTTCCCCCGGCTGCGCGCTTACCTCAACACTGTCCATAAAAGCCTCCATTACCGTAAAGCCCATGCCCGAGCGTTCAAGCTTGGGCTTAGAGGTATAAAGCGGTTTTTTTGCAAGCGATATATCCTCAATACCGCAGCCCTTGTCAGCTATCTCTATGTACACAGTATTATCTTCATAACGGCAGCTTAGTGAAACCTCTCCGCTGCTGTCTGCATATCCATGTATAATTGCATTTGTTACCGCCTCGGAAACAGCGG
>CABUWB010000327.1 GCA_902495025.1 uncultured Eubacteriales bacterium | reverse complement strand
TTGCAAGCACCCTGTATTCCTTTGAGAAATACTCAATCTGATGCTTCATTCTTTTCATACTTTCGGCGTTGCCATGCAAAAGCACAAGATACTCGCCCTTATCGCCATGCAGCTCATAATAAATATCGGCACTGCCCGAACGTACAACTCCATGTTCAAATCCCATTTCAGTCCTCCGCAAACACATCAAGCATACACTTGCACACCGACCTGCTGAGTATATCCTCAAAAAGCGACATCAGCTTTAATCCGTTTTCAAAGTAGATTTTTGCGTCCTCATTAAGTATAATTTTATAATACTCCTGTGAGAGATATTTTTCCTCATCAAAGTTATGGTTATTTTCGTTGTGGGCAAGCATAAAACTAAACATACGCTTTTTTAAATTCTGTACACGCTTATAAAGCTCCTCATTTGCTTTAAGGCGCTCCATAGCTGACTTATACTCGGTATACTCGGTATCTGCCATAATTCTTTTTGAAATGGTATCTGCCATACTAAGTACATCAATGTTTTTATTGTCATTGTACCTTTCGCCAAGTTTAAGGTTAGGGTAAGCGTTAAGCTCCGCACCTGCCGTATTGCCGTTGATAAACTCATAGTAAGCGGCAGAGCCAATCATTGCGGCATTATCGGTACAAAGCACAGGCTTTGGCACGCACATTTCAATACCATGCTTTTCACACTCTGCCTGCATACGTGCCCTTAAATGCTTGTTTGCAGACACACCGCCAGCCATTGCAAAGCGGCTTACACCTGCCGCCAGACACGCACGTATCGACTTTTCGGCAAGCACGTCCACAACCGCCTGCTGAAAGGACGCCGCCACATCGGCAC
Organism: uncultured Eubacteriales bacterium; assembly: GCA_902495025.1. GTDB lineage: Bacteria > Bacillota > Clostridia > Lachnospirales > CAG-274 > CALWRD01. The sequence goes on along the minus strand of CABUWB010000327.1, from coordinate 1,769 downwards.
GATTAATCTCCTCACCCATCATTTTAGCCTTGTTAAGGTAGTTAAGCACTGCGGATTTAAGACCGCTAAAGCTGAAATCAAAGCTGTCCGCCTCCAGAGTTACCCTTGGAAAGGCTATCGCATCGGGATTGCCCTCGTTTGAGAGCTTGTCTATGCCGGGGCCTCCCGGATAGGGTATATCCAGCACCCTTGCCACCTTGTCATAAGCCTCACCTGCGGCATCGTCCCTTGTTCTGCCCAGTATCTCAAAGCTGTTATAGTCCCTTATATGTACAAGGTGGGTATGACCACCGCTTGCCACAAGGCAGATAAAGGGCGGTTTCCACTCGGGATTTTCAATATAATTTGCAGCAATATGCCCCTCTATATGGTGAACAGGCACAAGAGGCTTTTTAGCTGCAAAGGCAAGCGCCTTTGCCTCAGAAAGACCTACAAGCAGAGCACCCACAAGACCCGGGCCGTAGGTAACGGCTATAGCGTCCATATCCTTCAGAGTTTTGCCCGACTGCGCAAGTGCTGCATCAATCACCTTATCAATAGCCTTTATATGCTCACGTGAGGCTATTTCGGGCACAACACCGCCGTAAAGTTTATGTGTTGCTATCTGCGATGAAATAACGTTTGAGAGCACTCTCCTGCCGTCTGCAACAACAGCAGCGGCAGTTTCATCACAGGAGCTTTCTATTGCAAGTATCAGTGTTTCACTCATTTTCTCACGCCTCCAATAACAGATTTTTTAAGCGCCGCATAAATACCGAGAGCTATTATGCCTGCAGCAAACGCTCCAAAGGTCATGCTCTCCTTATAAATATCAAAAAGCGCAAGTACCGACGAAGCCAGCTCCCTTGCGACACTATCAAATGCCGCAAGCATATTGATAAGGCTTACAAACGGTGCAAGCACAGCATTGTCTGCAATTGCCTCAACAAGCTCCGCCCTGTTTAATATAACAAGGTTAAGAAAGCCTGCAACCGACGAGAGCGCACTAACCACACTGCACACCACAAGGAACAAAAGTCCCCTGTTTGGCTTTGGCACAGCCCTTACCGCAGACATTACATTTAAGGTAAAGTCCTCCTGTATCTGCGGAACAGGCAGATTTTCAAGCCCCGACATAATTTCATCACACAGGGCAAGCTCCCTGCGGCAGCTTTCACACTCCCCTGCATGGGCAAGCATTGCCTCATGCTCCTCTGGGGTAATATTTCCGTCCATATATTTATTTTCCAATTTTTCAAAATCGCTGCATTTCATATTAATCAGACTCCTTTAAACCTGTAAGCGACTCCTTTAAAAGCTTTCTGCCTCTGAAAATACGGTTTTTCACCTTTGAGAGCGACAACCCAAGGCTGTCTGCAATATCCTGATAGCTCATACCATGCCTGTGGTAGAGCAGAATGGGCAGACGGTACATTTCGGGCAGGGCAGCTATAAGCCTGCCTACCTCCTTAACCGTTTCACCCTCGATATATTCGTCCTCCGCCGAGCGGTTTGCGCTTAGCGAAAAATCCACCTCATCAAGCGACGTACTTTCAATGCGCTTTTTGCGGCGCATATCTATAATATGGTTTGTTGTTATACGTATTATCCATGTAGAAAAATGATACTCAGGGCGGTACTTGTCAAGGCTGCGGTACACCTTGATAAAAACCTCCTGCGCTATATCCGCATACTCGTCGGGGTTGTTTGTCATCCTCGCCGCTACGGAAAAAACAAGTTTTTTGTACCTGTCTACCAGAATGGCAAAGTCCTCCGTATTGCCCTTTAAT
>CABUWB010000326.1 GCA_902495025.1 uncultured Eubacteriales bacterium | reverse complement strand
CGCCGCCGACATTTTCAAACTTAAAGCCGTAGTAATTGCCGCCTGTAATAAGCAGACCGCAGCAGTCGCCGCTTTTAAGATTTTTAATATCAATTTTTGTGCTTACCTCAAAATTAGGCGAATGTATAAGCTGACTAAGCACGTTAGGTGCATCTGCAAGTATCTTTGCCTCGCTTTCAAAGGGGAGTGCAAAAAGTTTCAGCCTTCTGTTGTCCAGCTCATAAAATCTTTCGTCGGCATGTGCCTGCCACTGCCACTGCAAACCAAGCCTTGCGCCGTCAAACTTATCATTTTCAACAGGCATACATATTTCACTTTCGGGCAGGGAGGGCTTGTTATACTCCATAACTGGCTCACCTACACCGTCATTATTTGTATCAACACCAATTTCGGGCCAGCCGTCAACCCACCTTGCCGGCTGAAGATGTGTAACACGTCCGTAGGTTTCCAAATCCTGAAAATGTACAAACCAGCTTTCACCGTTTTCAAGGTCAACAAGACCGCCCTGGTGAGGGCCGTTTACAGGCGTATCACCCTGATGCATAAGAATTTTGTGTTCATAGGGGCCGTAGATATTCTTACTCCTTGCTGCCATCTGCCAGCCTGTCCTTACACCGCCTGCAGGGGCAAGAATGTAATACATACCGTCCTTTTTATACATTTTAGGTCCTTCAATTGTAGGGTGATTAATTCTGCCGTCAAACACCCTCACACCGTCATCGAGAAGCTGTGTGCCGTCCGCTGTCATTTTATGCAGAAAAAGCATACTTTTAATACCAGCCCTGGACTTTGCAACACCCCTTATAAGGTAAGCCTGTCCGTCATCGTCCCAGAAAGGACAGGGGTCAATCCAGCCCTTAGCCTCCCTTACGGTAACAACATCGCTCCACTCGCCGAACGGGTCTGTGGTATTTGTCATAAATATACCCTCGTCGGGAGTTGAAAAATATACATAAAACTTACCGTCGTTATATCTTATGGCAGGCGCCCATACTCCCTTGCCATGCTGTGGTACATTGTAGCAGTCAAAGGGCAGACGGTCAACGGCATAGCTTATAATCTGCCAGTTTACCAAATCCTTTGAATGAAGAACGGGCAAGCCCGGAAAATATGTAAATGATGACGCAACCATAAAGAAGTCATCACCCACTCTGATTACATCAGGGTCGGAATAATCCGAAAACAAAATAGGATTTTTGTATCTGCCGCTGCCCATATCGGCTACCCATTTTCCCTTTACATCACTGAACATTTTAACCCCTCCTGAAAAAATTAAGCCTCGTGTTCAAATACCTTATCTCTTGTCATTAAGTCAAGCACAGCCTGTTTAACGTCCTTGCCGTTATAAAGCACGTCGTTTATCTCGTGCGTAATAGGCATTGATATATTGTATTTTTTTGATAAGGCGTATGCTGCCCTTGCATTAATAACGCCCTCAACAACCATGTGTACCTCATTAAGCGCCTCATCAAGGCTCTTGCCCTGACCGAGCAGAATGCCTGCACGCCTGTTGCGGCTGTGCATGCTTGTACAGGTAACAATAAGGTCGCCTATACCCGAAAGACCTGTAAAGGTTTCCTTTTTGGCACCCATGGCAACACCGAGCCTTGATATTTCAACCATGCCTCTTGTCATAAGTGCAGCCTTTGTATTGTCGCCGTAGCCAACGCCGTCCGCAATACCCGCCGCAAGTGCGATAAGGTTTTTCAGAGCGCCGCCCATTTCAACACCGATTATATCAGTGCTTGTATACACTCTGAACATAGGCGTCATAAAGGTATCCTGTATCTCCTGCGCAACGTGCAAATCCTCCGAGGCGGCAACAATAGCCGTAGCCATACCCTTGCCAACCTCCTCGGCATGGCTGGGGCCTGAAAGCGTAGCAACCCTGCACTGCGGAATAACCTCCTTAATAACCTGTGAAAGCCTTAAAAGAGTATCCTCCTCAAAGCCCTTTGCCACGTTTACGATAATTTCGTCCTGCTTAACGTGGGACTTAAATCTCTCTGCCATATTGCGTGTAAACTTTGACGGTGTGGAGAATATAAGCATATCCGCACTGTCAACATCACTGTCAATATGCGTTACCTCAATTTCGGGGCTTAATTTTACGCCCGGCAAAAACTCAATATTTTCATTATTTTCACGTATGGAGGCAGCCTCCTCCTCCTTAAATGACCAGAGAATTACCTTGTTTCCTGCCTTGTGAAGCTGAACTGCAAGGGCTGTACCCCAGCTGCCCGAGCCTATTACGGCAACAGTTTTCATATTATCACTCCTTAACCTCAACGGTGTCGCTTTTTTTACCAAAGCGGAATTTGTTTTCATTACCGCTAATTAATCTTTCAATATTGCTTTTATGCTTAATGTATGCAAGCGCACACAGCACAAACATAAGTATTACAGGCTCCAAAGCAAAGCCAAAAACTATCATAAGTACGGGATATACAAGCGCCATTGTAAGCGATGCAAGCGAAATGTATTTTTTTGCCATAAACACTGCAAAGCCTATTGCGTATGTAATAAGTGCCACCTTCCAGTCAACACAGAGCATAAGCCCCAGTGTACAGGCAATACCCTTGCCGCCCCTGAATTTAAGGTAGAAGGG
>CABUWB010000325.1 GCA_902495025.1 uncultured Eubacteriales bacterium | reverse complement strand
GAGGCAGAGCTTGATGTGGTTGAGCGCTTTAACCATTCCTTGAAGGTTGGCTACGCCGATTATGCCTTTGATGCTACCCTTGCAGGTGATTATAAGGACCTTAAATTCAAAAACAGCACAGGCTATCCTATGTATATTGAAAGCTATCTTACAAGCTCAAATGTTGTTGTAAAGCTGTATGGCTATGAGCAGCATGACGCAGGCAGAAAGCTGGAGTTTAAAAATAAATTGGTTAAGACTACGCCGCCTGGTGAGCCAAAGGTTACGGAGGATAATACCAAGCCCGAGGGTTATGAGGAATATGAGGTTACTGCACTTGACGGCAAGACCTATGAGCTTTATAAGTATGTTTATGAAAACGGCACTCTTACAGATACGGTTAAGATAAACACAAGTACATATCTGCCAAGAAGAGCCGAAATTATAAAGGGTACTAAAAAGGAAGAGGCTGAAACGGAAAGCACGACCGCAGGGCAGGCTGACAGTGGAGCTGACGGCAGTGTACAGCAGGCAGCAGAGCCACAGCAGGTTATTCTGGACAGTGTAATTGAGGGCGAAGAAAATTTACAGTAATTTTTTGGGACAGGTATTTCCTGTCCCTTTATATTTGCTTATTTTACAGCTAAAACTGTGTATTTGTTTGTAATATTTTAAATAATTTTGTTCAAGTTTGAAAATTAAAATTATATAACCTGCAAAAACGTCCTAATAAAATTGTTGACTTTTTTGGTTATATATGTTAAATTAGAAACAGTAGATATATCTACTACATAATAATTGCAGATTTTCCTGTCTGCAATGTACTTTTTAATCTTTAGGAGGATTTTTTAATGAAGCAAGGTACTGTAAAATGGTTTAATGCAGAAAAGGGCTACGGCTTTATCTCTGTTGAGGGTGAGGATGACGTTTTTGTACATTTCTCAGCTATCAACTCCGAGGGCTATAAGAGCCTTGAAGAAGGACATAAGGTTGAATTTGAGGTGATTCAGGGTGCCAAGGGTCCTCAGGCTGCAAATGTAGTTCGTTTATAATCATTGGGGTTTATTTAAAGTAGATTTTTATTTATTTTTATATAGATAGTTTGGTTATAAAAAATTAAGCTCACATTTTATGTGGGCTTTTTTGATGTACCGATATGCAAAAGTGGTACGTATAGCTTATTTTGGGCTTTGGAATATGTATTGTTTACTTGTGTTAATAATGGTATGGTAAATTTGATTAATTTAACGAAATTAATTAAATTTTGCTAATTTGGTTGACTAATTTGTATAAAGGGGGTAAACTTAATATAGTTAAGTAAACATTTATTAATTTACTTTTCATTGGTTTGGGTAAAATTTCTTATACGCTTTTAAAATTTCTTAATGCGGTCTATTGGCTGTATTAAGATATTTTAATGCGGACTAAATTTTATCTGACCACCGATTAATTAATAATGTCTTAAAATCACTAAGGAGGATAAAAATGAAAAAAGGTTTAACAAGATTTGTATGTGCGGCTTTAACCGCTGCAATGATGGCTGCTTGTGTACCTTGTACAGATTTTGGCTTTGTTTCGCCAAAGCTTGTACAGGCGGCATCTGAAATAGGTATTACGGAAAGCCAGGGCTGGCTTGAAAGTGCCTGGGTTGAGTGGAAGCCTGCTACAACAAGCGGAGTTTCATACTATACTGTATCTTATTCAAAGGACGGCTCAAGCTATACACGTATTGATGACCAGCTTATAAGAATGTATAAGGACGGTCACTGGAGAGCTGATGTAGTTGGTATTGCTGCAGGCAGCTACACATTAAAGGTAGAGGCATTTGACGGCACTCAGTCAGCTATCGCATCAGAAACGGCATCGGTAACTGTTACTGCACACGACAGAACAGGCTTTACCTTCAGCCCTAAGTCAAAAACTTATGACAGCTCTGACCCACTCCAGTGCGGCGGCTACAAGGGTGATGGTACACCTAAGGCTGATGCTGAAATACTTTACATAACAAAGTCATCTGATATTGATACCATAACTGACTCAACAGGTACAACAGGTCTTTCTACTATATTACAGGGCAGGGATAAGCGTACTACAAAGCCTCTCATTGTAAGAATTGTAGGTAAGATTAGCTATTCTGGTGGTGAGCTTAACAGTGCCGGATATATTCAGGTTAAGCCAAGCAAGGCATATACAAATTATAATGTAACTATAGAGGGTATTGGTGAGGACGCTACACTTAACTTTGGTATCCTTGCAAGAAATGCGGGTAATGTTGAGATAAGAAACCTTGCAGTTCATGACTTTGGTGATGATGGTCTTTCTCTTGATACCGACAACACAAATATCTGGCTGCATAACAACGAGTTCTTCTATGGCGAGCAGGGCTCGGGTGATAAGGCTAAGGGTGACGGTTCAACTGATGTTAAGGGTGATTCACAGTGGGTTACACTTTCATATAACCATTACTGGGACGCAGGAAAGTGTTCTCTTTGCGGTATGACAAGCGAGTCAGGCGATAACTACATTACATACCACCACAACTGGTTTGACCATTCCGACTCACGTCATCCACGTATCAGAACAATGTTTGTACACGTATTCAACAACTACTATGACGGTAATGCCAAGTATGGTGTTGGTGCTGCCAAGG
>CABUWB010000324.1 GCA_902495025.1 uncultured Eubacteriales bacterium | reverse complement strand
TATCGGTGTGTTGTATTAAAAAAACAAATGACATACCCAAAATCAACTTGTAGGGGCGGATATTATCCGCCCGAATATAGAACAAACCACAATGTATGACGGGCGGCAGATTGCCGCCCCTACGATTGGAATGTTGAGGTGTTAATTTACACCGATAAACTCTAATTTATATCAAGCAAAAACAGTATGGTTATCACTTTACAAGCTCCAGAATACCTCTTATATCCTTAACGACAAAATCTGCGCCTGCGGACAGGAAAATATCTGCCGCTTTTTTGCATGCAGCCTCTTTTTCGCTCTGGCTGAGGGCGTCATATTCCGCCTTGGTAAGTCCCATAACGGAGCTGCCCTCAATAATGCCTACGGATACAACGCCTGCGTTTTTGCCCTCTTTAATATCGGACACTGTATCGCCTGCCTTTAATACCCTTGATACGTCCTGCAATTTAAGCTGCTCCATATTTTTAAATATCATATATGGATAAGGTCTGCCCAGCTTGTTTACGCTGTCGGGGCTGTACCAGCAGTCGGGAGCGTAGCCAGCCTTTTCTGCCTTGGGTACTACAAGCTGCATCATCTCATCGGTATAGCCTGTGGTTGAGCCTATTTTAAGCCCCATATCACGCAGAGCGGCAACGGTTTCAACAACGTAAGGCTTGGGGTCGGCATATTCGGATACAATTTCAAGTATATTTTTCTCGCTCAGCTCGTAAACTCTGACAACGTCGTCCTCTGTCCATGCACAGCCATGCTTTTCAAGCCAGAGGTCTGATATTCTCTCCATTTTAAACATTGTGCGCACATGGTCAATTTTAAGCATACCCATTGGCGCACGCACCTCGTCAAGCGTAGGGGTTATGCCAAAAGCCTCAAATGCGTCAATAAATGACCTTACGGGGGCAAAGCTGCCGTAATCTACGGTTGTGCCTGCCCAGTCAAAAATAATACCGTCAAATTTCATTTTATTCAGCTCTCTTTCCGTCAATATACTCTGCAATAATGGAGCAGAGCTTTTCAATATCTTCCTTGTATATCTCACCTATGTTGCCTATGCGGAAGGTTTCGGCGTCTGTTACCTTACCGGGGTAAATTGCATAGCCCCTGTCCTTGATGTAATTATACATTTCGGCAAAGTCATAGCTTACATTGTCGGGATAAAAGAAGGTGGTGATGATAGGCCCCTGCAATTCTTCATCAATATAGGTTGTAAAGCCCATTTCCTTCATTCTGGATATAAGCAGGGCATTATTTTCCCTGTAACGCAGGGAGCGTGCCGCAATGCCGCCCTCCTGCTCCATTTCATCAAGTGCCTTGTCAAAGGCAAGCACAACGTGCGTAGGTGAGGTAAAGCGCCATTTGCCGTCCTTGTGCATGGTTTCCCACTGGTCGTATAAATCAAGCGACAGGCTTCTTGCTTTTCCCTTGCTTGTCTTCAGCTTTTCACTTTTGCAGATTATAAAGGAAAAACCGGGTACGCCCTGTATACACTTGTTAGCGCTGCTTATAATAAAGTCAATGCCCAGTCTGCCAACCTCAATGTCAACACCGCCAAAGCTCGACATTGCGTCAACAATAAAGGTTTTGCCTGCTGCCTTTACAACCTTTGCAACAGAGTTAATATCATTTAGCATACCCGAGGTTGTTTCACTGTGTACCATTGAAACATGCGTAATCTGCGGATTTTCTTTAATATACTGTGCAATCTTTTCTGCCGAGGGTCTTTTTGAATAGTCCTCAAGATAGAGTATGTAATTAAGTCCCGCATGGGCTGCAATATCTGCCATACGTTTACCGTAAGCACCGTTTGCGGCAATCAGCAGAGTGTCATTTTCACCTATAACGCTTGTCAGCACAGACTCAACGCCAAAGGTGCCGCTGCCCTGCATTAAAACTGCGGTATATTCAGGCTCGGATACGTGTGCGAACTTTAAAAGCCTTTCACATATAGAGCGTGTGATTTTTTTGTAGTCCTCGTCCCATGTGCAGTGGTCGGTGAGCATCTGCTCCTTTACCGTTTTTGTTGTGGTGAGAGGGCCGGGTGTTAATAACTTATAATCAGGCATATTACTTGCTCCTTTTACTTACATTCCTCTGAAAGCTCCTGATGCTTTGCAAGCAGCTCTGCTGTCAGTGGCTCGGGGAAAGTCTTAGGATATTTTGACGCATTTTCGGAGTTGGTTTCCTCGCCCTCATAAATTGCGTTAGGGTAGTACTTCTGCAGTTCCTCTCTGCCGTTTTTAATAATGCACTCCGATATTTCCATTGCAAGTGGGTTTGTCTTGTCGCCCTTGTCAATAACTGCAACAGACTCCGTTAATGAAAAGTTACCCTCTGTTGGGTCTGCATAATCAATAGGCAGTCCCTCTGCCTTGTCTGCAACAGCCTGCTGACGCAGACCAAAGCCTATTGCAACCTCGCCTGCACGTACCTTTTTAAGAGGACCTGAACCCGAGGTTTCAATATGTGGGCCTGCATTCTGATAAATGGCAGAAAGGACATCCTTTGCGCCGTCCTCGCCGTATTCGCTTACAAGTGCCTGTATTAAAAGCCATGCAGTTGATGAGCTCTGTACATCAGTTACCGAAATCATATCCTTGTATTCGGGCTTGGTTAAGTCCTTAAGGCTTGTGGGTACCTCTAAATTATTTTCCTTTATCAGCTCTGTA
>CABUWB010000323.1 GCA_902495025.1 uncultured Eubacteriales bacterium | reverse complement strand
GGCATAAAAGGCTTGCAATCGAGGCAGGCGAGGACCCTGTCAACAACCCTATTGAGTACATTCTCGAATGTATCAAGACAATTTACTCAATTAAGCACAAAAACGGCGCAATAAGACGTGTAAATGTAAATATTGCCGCAACTACGGTTGAAAATTACCGTAAGCTGAAAGAGGCAGGCATAGGCACATATATCCTCTTTCAGGAAACCTACCATAAGGAAAGCTATGAAAAGCTGCACCCCACAGGTCCAAAGCACAACTACGCTTACCATACCGAGGCTATGGACAGGGCAATGGAGGGCGGTATTGATGATGTCGGCTTAGGCGTTCTGTTTGGTCTGGAGCTTTACCGCTATGAGTTTGCAGGACTTTTAATGCACGCAGAGCATCTGGAGGCTGTGCATGGCGTAGGTCCTCACACCATCAGCGTGCCACGTATAAGACACGCAGACGATATTGACCCCGAGGCATTTGACAACAGTATAAACGATGATATTTTTGCAAAAATTGTTGCCTGTATAAGAATTGCCGTACCATATACGGGTATGATTGTTTCCACAAGGGAAAGTCAGAAATGCAGGGAAAGAGTGCTGCACCTTGGTATTTCACAGATAAGCGGCGGCTCACGTACAAGCGTAGGCGGCTATGTTGAGCCCGAGCCAGAGGAGGAAAAGAGCGAGCAGTTTGATGTTATAGACTCACGTACGCTTGACCAGGTTGTAAACTGGCTGATGAAAATGGGCTATATTCCTAGCTTCTGTACCGCCTGTTACAGGGAGGGCAGAACAGGCGACAGATTTATGAGCCTGTGTAAGAGCGGACAGATACAGAACTGCTGCCACCCTAACGCACTTATGACTTTAAAGGAATACCTTATGGACTATGCAAGCGAGGACACTAAAAAGATTGGATTAGAGCTTATCGAAAAGGAAATTGACAATGTCAAAAGCGACAAGGTTAAGGATATTTTAAAGGCTAACCTTTTAAATATTGAAGAAGGTAAGCGTGATTTCAGATTTTAATTTTCATCTCGTATAACAAAGGAGGTTACAGCAATGGGTTTAAACGACACACCATCATCGGAGAGATTACACATAGGCATATTCGGCAGACGAAATGCAGGAAAGTCCAGTATAATTAACGCAATTACGGGTCAGAGCTTATCCATAGTATCGGAAATAAAGGGTACAACCACCGACCCCGTCAAAAAAACAATGGAAATGCTGCCTTTAGGCCCTGTTGTTGTAATTGATACCCCAGGTATTGACGATGAGGGCGAGCTTGGCGCAAAGCGTATTGAAAAAAGCTACGAAATACTTAACAAAACCGATATAGCCGTACTTGTGGTTGACGGCACAGAGGGCTTATCCGCTGAGGATACGGAGCTTATAAACGAGCTTAACGCAAGGCATCTGCCCTATGTTATCGCACTTAACAAGGCAGATATTACAGGCGAGCAGACCTCGTTTAAAAACGGCGTGTGGGTAAGCGCTGCAACAGGCGAGGGCATAGAAGAGCTTAAAAAGCAAATTATTATGTCCGCACCGCTTGAGGAAAACCATGCCAAGCTTATCGGCGATTTGGTTGACCCCGGGGATTTTGTTGTGCTGGTAGTGCCTATCGACAAGGCTGCGCCAAAGGGCAGGCTGATACTGCCCCAGCAGATGGTTATAAGGGATTTGCTTGACCATGACGCAATAGCCGTTACCGTTAAGGAAACTGATTTAAAATCTACCCTTGACAGCCTTGGCGTAAAACCTAAAATGGTTGTTACCGACAGTCAGGTATTTGAAAGGGTGTCAAAGGAAACACCCGATGATATTTATATGACATCATTCTCAATACTTATGGCACGCTATAAGGGCAACCTTGACTCGGCAATTAAGGCTGTTAATGCAATTGAGCATATACAAAACGGAGATAAAATACTTATATCCGAGGGCTGTACACACCATAGACAGTGCGACGATATAGGTACAGATAAAATACCTAAATGGCTTAAAAATTATATAGGCGATAAGGACGTAACGTTTGAATTTTCAAGCGGAATTGGTTTCCCTAAGGATTTGACGGGATATAAGGCAATTATCCACTGCGGCGGCTGTATGCTTAATGAAAAGGAAATGCAGTATCGTGAACTGTGCGCCAGAAGACAGGGCGTGCCTATGACTAATTATGGTATTTTCATTGCATATATCAACGGTATTCTTAAACGAAGCCTTGAGCCTTTTGAGGAATATAATAATTTGTAAAATATGGGGCTGTTGCACAATTACTGCAACAGCTTTATTTTTTTGAGTATAATATATAAATTTGAGTTTAGTGGAAAGAATTAACAAACTAACATTTGAAATCGTAGGGGCGGCAACCTGCCGCCCGTTAGCAATGATAATATGCTAAAATTAGGGCGGATATAGAATCCACCTCAGGTTGCATAGGCGAGCAGTATTGCAAAGCAATACGACCAGCCCCTACGTAACCCATAATATCATTTTTCAACGCATACAAATTAGGCGTTGGTTTGTTTAAATATCCTGTATATAAGCTAAATTTTGCCAAAAAATCAATTAACGTTGTAATTAACTTGTAGGGGCGGATTCCATATCCGCCCGAATGTTGAACATATTGCAATGGTTGACGGGCGGCAGGTTGCCGCCTCAGGACGCATAGGCGAGCAGTATT
>CABUWB010000322.1 GCA_902495025.1 uncultured Eubacteriales bacterium | reverse complement strand
GTGCAGATAGTCAATATTCTGCGTTACTATGGCTTTCAGCTTGCCCTCTTTCTCCAGCTTTGCAAGTGCAAAGTGGGCAAGGTTAGGCTTTGCGTCCGTATATATAAGGTTATTCTTATAATAATCATAAAACAGCTCGGGGTCGGAGTCAAAAAGCGTTCTGCTCAACAAATACTCGGGCGAATATCCGTACTTTGTCCTTGCGGCATAAAGTCCGTCCGCACTTCTGAAATCGGGTATATTACTCTCCGTTGATACTCCCGCACCGCCTAAAAATACTATATTATTGCTGCTATCAATAAGCTCCCTCAATTTTTCGTATGCCATAAAAAATCACCTTACTTTTTTATTTTTTAATTTTCTGCAGAAATCTTGCAATTCTAGCCTGTGCAATTTTAATATCCTTAATGGAATAAGCGTAGGAGCACCTTATAAAGCCCTCGCCGCACTCGCCGAATGCCGTACCCGGCACAACAGCCACCCTTTCCTCAAAGAGCAGCCTTTCACAAAATTCCTCACTGCTGAGCCCTGTTGACTTAATACATGGGAATAGGTAAAATGCTCCGAGTGCCTCAAAGCATTCAAGCCCCATTTCCTCAAAGCCGTTTCGCATAACATTACGGCGCATATCGTACTCCTGACGCATTTTTGCAACCTGCTCATCACAGCCCCTTACAGCCTCAATAGCTGCATACTGGCTGACTGTAGGCGCACACATAATTATATACTGGTGTACCTTGGTCATATTATTGATAATATCCTTTGGACCTGCGGCATAGCCAAGTCGCCAGCCCGTCATTGAATAAGCCTTTGAAAAACCGTTAAGCACCACGCACCTGTCACGCATACCCTCTATTGACGCAATGGAAACGTGCTGTCTGTCGCCGTATGTAAGCTCGGAATAAATTTCGTCACTTATGACAAAAATATTCTTCTCAATTAACACAGGTGCAATTTTTTCAAGGTCCTCCCTTTCCATAATGGCACCCGTAGGATTATTTGGGTAAGGCAAAATAAGTGCCTTTGTCTTATCCGTCACCTTTTCAAGTATTTCCTCAGGCTGCAGGCGAAAAGCATTTTCAACCTTAGTATTTATAATTACAGGCACACCGCCTGCCATTTCAACACAAGGCTTGTAGGATACGTATGAAGGCTCTACCACAAGCACCTCTTCACCGGGGTTAAGTATAGTGCGCAGTGCAACATCAATACCCTCGCTTGCACCTACGGTAACAAGTATTTCGTCCTTAGGGCAGTAGGTAAGCTCATACCTGCGTTTAAGGTAGTTTGCTATCTCCTCCCTCAGCTCTAAAAGACCATGGTTTGAGGTATACCTTGTCCTGCCCTTTTCAAGTGTGTATATAGCCCTCTCCCTTATTACCCATGGGGTAGCAAAATCGGGCTCGCCTACGCCGAGCGAAATAACATTGTCCATTTCACTTGCGACATCAAAAAACTTACGTATGCCCGAAAAAGGCATTTCGGCAACCTGCTTTGATACAAAATTCATTGGTTCTGTCATGGGGATACAATCATCCTTTCGTCCTCATCGGGTGTTTTGTCCAGTACCACACCGTGGTCCTTGTATTTTTTAAGCACAAAATGCGTTGCGGTGCTTAAAACCGCATCTATCGTTGAGAGCTTGTTTGAGATAAAGTAGGAAATCTCCTTAATGTTTTTGCCCTCCATCATAACCATAAAGTCATAAGCGCCCGACATAAGGTAAACTGCCTTTACCTCGTCAAAGCCGTATATTCTCTCCGCAATTTTTTCAAAGCCCATATCCCTCTGTGGTGTAACCTTAACCTCAATCATTGCGGTAACATATTCTCTCTCTGTTTTATCCCAGTTAATAAGGGTTGTATAGCTGCAAATAACCCTGTTCTTTTCCATATCCGCTATGGCGGCAAATATATCGCTTACAGGTCTGTTAAGCATAACCGCTATTTCCTCTATGCTTGTTCTGCTGTCCCTTTCAAGTATATCAAGTATCGCCTTTTCCAATTTTACAACCTCCTTGAATATTAATTAGCTACATTATAGCTCATATTGACAAAAATATAAAGTCTTTTTTATTTTAATTTTTTAAGCACACCACTCACAATAACTATTGAAATAATAAGTGTACCTATATCGGATATGGGCTGTGCCGCCATTATGCCGTAAAGAGCAAACAATCTGCCGCCTATAAGCACTGCGGGTATGAACAAAAGTCCCTGCCTTGACGCTGCAATTATGCTTGCCTGTATTGGCAGCCTTATTGTCTGCGTCATCATATTTGCCAATACAATAAAGGCATTAAGCGGCATTGTAAGGCATTGCATACGGAATGCCATTGCGCCTATTTTAGTAACAGCTGTATCACCCCTGCTGAACAGGTCAATAATAAACTCTGCCTTTACAACGGAAACAACGCTGACTATAACAAGAAAAACAAAGCACGTTTTTACGCAAAACCAGAATGCCTTTTTCACCCTGTCGTACTTGCCTGCGCCGTAGTTAAAGCTGCACACAGGCTGAAAGCCCTGTCCAAAGCCGATAACAGCAGAGTTTGCAAACATCATAACCCTTGACACAATGGACATTGCGGCGATAGCCTCGTCACCAAAGGGGTTTGCCGATATGTTAAGACAGGTGGTTGCAACGCTGGCAAGTCCCTGCCTTAAAAGAGAGGGCGCACCGCCT
>CABUWB010000321.1 GCA_902495025.1 uncultured Eubacteriales bacterium | reverse complement strand
ATCATTCTCATTAATATCTGCGCCAATACCGTTGCCGAATGCCATTTTGCTTACAGCGGCAGCAACACCGCCAAAGCCTATTGTAGATGCGGAAACAACCTTTTTCTCCTTAATAAGTTTTGAAACAAGGCTGAAATTCTTTTTAAGTATATCAAAATCGGGTGTATCATCTGCCTTGTATACAGCGGACAGCTTAACAAGCTTATGACCTGCCGCCTTAAACTCAGGTGATACAACATTATCCATTTTTGTAACATCAACAGCAAAGGAAACAAGCGTAGGTGGTACGTCCATATCCTTAAATGTACCCGACATACTGTCCTTACCGCCTATTGAGCCTGTGCCAAGCTCCATCTGTGCAACAAGTGAGCCGAGCAGAGCAGCAAATGGCTTGCCCCATCTTGATGGCTCATCGCCAAGTCTTTCAAAATATTCCTGAAAGGTAAGCCTTACACTGTCATACTTACCGCCGCCTGCAACAATCTTTGCAACAGACTCAACAACAGCATACATAGCGCCATGGAAAGGACTCCACTTTGCAACAGTTGGATTATAGCCCCAGCTCATAAGTGTTGTTGTAGTGGTTTCACCCTTTAATACAGGCACCTTTGCAGCCATAACCTCGGTAGGTGTAAGCTGATTTTTACCGCCGAAAGGCATAAGCACAGTATTTGCACCGATAGTTGAGTCAAAACGCTCAACAAGACCCTTCTGGCAGGCAACATTGAGGTCTGAAAGGTTTTCAAGCCACTGTGCCTTAATGTCTGCACCAATCTTTTTATCGGCAGGCTTTGCCTTTGGTGAGCCAACGCATACATCAGCATGCTGTACAGCACCGTTTGTATCGAGGAAATCTCTTGAAATATTTACAATATCCTTTCCTCTCCAGAACATTTCAAGACGTCTGTTATCTGTAACCTCAGCAACAACTGTTGCCTCAAGGTTTTCCTTATTTGAGTATTCAATAAATTTATCTGCATCAGCCTTGTCAACAACAACAGCCATTCTCTCCTGTGACTCGGAGATAGCAAGCTCTGTACCGTCAAGACCCTCATACTTCTTTGGTACAAGGTCAAGGTTGATTGTAAGACCCTCTGCAAGCTCGCCGATAGCAACTGAAACACCGCCTGCACCAAAATCGTTGCAGCGCTTAATCATTTTGCTTACTGCGCTCTTTCTGAAAAGGCGCTGTAACTTACGCTCTGTAGGAGGATTACCCTTTTGTACCTCTGCACCGCAGGTTAAGATTGAGTCCTCGTTATGCTCCTTTGATGAGCCTGTTGCACCACCACAGCCGTCACGACCCGTACGTCCGCCTACAAGTATAATTACATCACCCTTTGCAGGACGCTCTCTTACAACGTCACTCTTTTTGGCAGCACCGATAACAGCACCAATCTCCATTCTCTTTGCAACGTAGCCCTCGTCATAAACCTCTGCAACCTGACCTGTAGCAAGACCAATCTGGTTACCATATGAGCTGTAGCCATATGCAGCACCTGTTGTCAGCTTTCTCTGTGGCAGCTTGCCATGGAGAGTGTCTGCAACAGAGGTACGTGGGTCACCACAGCCTGTTACACGCATAGCCTGATATACGTAGCTTCTGCCCGAAAGCGGGTCACGTATAGCACCGCCAAGACAGGTAGCAGCACCACCAAAAGGCTCAATCTCTGTTGGGTGATTATGTGTTTCGTTCTTAAACATAATCAGCCATTCTTCTTCCTTACCGTCAATATCAACAGGCACAACAATACTACACGCATTGATTTCCTCTGACTCGTCAAGGTTATCAAGCTTGCCCTCTGCCTTTAATGCCCTCATACCCATAACGGCAATATCCATAAGGCAGATGCTCTTGTTCTCTCTGCCAAGCTCCTTCCTCTTATTAAGGTAAAGGTTATATGCGTTCTCGATAGTTTCCTTATATGCGCCGTCCTCAATTTTAACACTGTCAATATTTGTTGAGAAGGTAGTATGACGGCAGTGGTCTGACCAGTAGGTATCAATAACCCTTATTTCGGTAACGGACGGATTTCTCTTTTCGGTATCTCTGAAATAATCACGGCAGAAAAGAATATCGGCATCACTCATTGCAAGACCCATTTCCCCTCTTAACGCCTTAACCTCATCATCACTCTTTGTAATAAAGCCCTCTACCTGTGCCACATCGGCAGGCACGTTAAGCTTCATTTTAAGTGTTTCGGGCTTGTCCATTGACGCCTCACGAGAGTCAACAGGGTTAATGCAGTAGCCCTTGATTTTGTCAACCTCGTCCTTGGTAAGCTTGCCCTTTAATACAAATATTTTTGCACAGGCAATAAGTGTGTTGTCATCACCTGAAATAATCTGTATACACTGCATACATGAGTCTGCCCTCTGGTCGTACTGACCTGGGAGATACTCCATGCCAAAGCAGATTTCATCTGCCGCCATATCAAAGCTTTCCTCATGGATTATATCAACCGCAGGCTCCGAAAATACGGTTTTCTTTGCCTTTTCATAGGTATCCTCGGCAATACCCTCAGCATCATATCTGTTGAGAATACGCAGACCCTCGAGATTTTTAATTTCAAGGTTTTCCCTGATGTCGTTAAGCAGCTGACCCGCCTCAATGTCGCAGCCATGCTTTTTTTCTACATAAACTCTCTTAATTTCAGCCATTTTTCTTGTCCTTTCCTGCTCTGTTTTTTATTTTAACGTAT
>CABUWB010000320.1 GCA_902495025.1 uncultured Eubacteriales bacterium | reverse complement strand
TATTGCCCTCGGTTTTGCGGCTTAAATTTTCAAATTGCTCTGCCGTAATTTCCAGCTCATACTCAACCCTTTTCATAATACCGCTGCTTTTTACAGTTAAAATATAGCTGTCGTCCCACTTTCTTATACGTATTGTGGGGTTTGTTGACACGTAGCTTTGCACAATATCGTGGCAGACATACTGCTCCAGATTATCGGGCAGATATTTTACCAGAAATTTTCTTTCTATTTCAAAATTATTTGCCATTTTTTCTTCTCCTTGATAAATAATACAGCTTGGTTTATAATTAAATTATAGACTAATTTTTGATTGGAGGCAACATTTTATGGATAAGGTTATTGTATTTCTTGCGGACGGTTTTGAGGAAATTGAGGCGCTTACGGTAGTTGACGTTCTGCGCAGGGGCGGTGTTGATGTATCCACCGTATCCATTATGGACAGACTTAATGTAATGGGAGCGCACAATATTGAGGTTAAGGCTGATATGCTTTTTGATATAGAAGAAAACAGCAAAGCCGATATGCTTGTACTGCCCGGCGGCGGTGTAGGCACACAGAATTTAAAGGAGCATGGCGGTGTAAACGGGCTTTGTGCAAGGTTTGCAGAGGACGGCAAATATGTAACCGCTATATGCGCCGCACCAAGCGTACTTGGCGTAAAAGGACTTTTAAAGGGCAAATGCGCCGTATGCTATCCCGGCTTTGAGCCACAGCTTGAGGGCGCTGAAATAGGCAGTGATAAGGTCGTTACGGACGGTAAATTTATTACATCAAAGGGTCCGGGAACCGCTGCTGACTTTGCACTTACACTTCTTGCGGTTATTAAAGGTCAGGATACAGCCGATAAGGTAAGGGCAGGTATGCTGCTGTAATTTTTTGTTTCGTTTTAATATCCGCTTTTAGTAACCACTGATTAATTAATCTTTTACATCTTTGGCTAAAATTCCCCATAACTGCCTCAAACTCCCTTAACGCAGCTCATAGGCTGCGCCTGCGGTCGTTTTCGTTGTTCTGGACAATTTTAACTCAAACCTGTTTCAGTGAATTAATTAGCGTTTACTTTACAATTATATATAGAAATTATACATGGTCTGTGATATAATAGTTTGTAGTTAATTGGTGGAGGGCGGTGATTACTCTGAATGCACTGCAAAAATACTTTGTATACAGGCAGAGCCTTATTGACCAGTATATAAAGGGTGATATGACAAAAAGAGAATACCTTGACAGAAACTTTGACGCTGTGCTTGCACTTAACATTAAGCCGTTTAAGAATGTTGACAGCGTGGATAAGGGGCTGTTTAATTATCAGTATTATAATGCCATGGCAAAGGACGCACGCATGGACTCCTACGGCTATGACGACAGGGAAATGAGCCGCCTGCTTAACGAAAAAAGCAATTATTTTTACAACCAGAAGGACAGGGCTACACTGAAGGTGCTGGAGCTTAAGGACTTTAACGGTGTGAGGGGCTATTTTATAAAGGTGCGCAGCAAGGGGCTTAAAAATAAGCTTATTGAAATTGTGCTTGATGATTATAATATGATACTTCATTCCACAAGCGACGCCATACTTAACCGACTTAAGGCGGAAAATGTTTTTGAGGACGGCGTTAAGCGCTCCCTTATTGATAACTATATTAACCAGAGGTATTAAATGTTTGGGAGAATTTTATGAATGAGGAAAAGTCAAAAATTAAGAATAATCTGTTTTCGTTATTTCATAAAACAAGCGTAAAATTGCTTTTAATTATTTTATGTGCTTTGCTTATAAGGGACGGCTATTCCCGATATATAGGCATTGTAAAGACTGCCATTATAGACACAGGCATTGAAAGGGCGTATATTGTCTGTAGGGAAACACGTACTACGGGCTTTGACTGGGAATTGGTAAAGGACGAAAACGGCAATAAATCCGATTATGCGCAATATGTAAAGCTGGACGGACTTGACCGCCTTAACATACCCACAGGGCTTGACTTTAGCAATCGTTATATATTTTATATCGACAAAAAATATATAAGCACAAATTCAACTGGCGATAACTGCCTTACTTATTCCGTTACGGACTGGGATATAATCTATCCCGTAAAACGTGGCGGCTATAAACCCGCTGTTTCATCAATGCTGTTTGAGTCGTGCAGATAATGACTATAATTATAATAACGTCAAATTTATCCATTTTGCGGCATTTATGCTGTTTGTCATATCAGCTTTATTGATATGCATCGCAGCTTACCACAAAAGAGAAAACAAACGAAAATACGAATATGAAACCACATAAAACAGGAGTTGTCGCATTAATTTTGTGATAACTCTGTTTTTGCTTAATATAAATTATTGTTTAGCAGTGTAATATTAACAACCTAAAATGTAAATCGATAACGTATGGATTTACTGTAGGGGCGGCAATCTGCCGCCCGTCAACCATTGTGCATTGTTCTACATGCGGGCGGATATAGAATCCGCCCCTACAAGTTAATTGCAATGTTAATTGGTTTTTTCGCAAATTTATCTTATACGCAAGGTATTCAAACAAACCAACATTTAATTTGTATGCAATGCAACAATGCTATTATGGGTTACGTAGGGGCTGGTCGTATTGCCTTGCAATACTGCTCGCCTATGCAACCTGAGGCGGATTCCATATCCGCCCTAATTTTAGCATATTATCATTGCTAACGGGCGGCAGGTTGCCGCCCCTAC
>CABUWB010000319.1 GCA_902495025.1 uncultured Eubacteriales bacterium | reverse complement strand
TTCCGCCGAGGTGTAGGTTTTATACTCACAATCGTCATTTATCTCCATATAGTCGGTATATGACATATCACCGAAAACGGCAGCCTTTTTGCCTGTAAAATCCGACACCATACGATAATCATTATAAGAAACAGTGCAGGCATTTTCATAAGCCATTATCCTGCTTTTCCACACGCCGTAGCCCATGGTGCCGCCCATTTTAACGCCGCCTATTGAAACATCATAGTCCTTGCCGCCTATTTTGGAGCGGTCAACACTGACAATTTCCACCTGCTTACCGTCATAAAACTCCTTAACTGCATCGGTTACACTCTGCGGACACTCATAGCCGTACTCACAGGCAATAAGCACCCTGTTGTCGGCACTGTCGCAGCCTGTAACAAGCAAAGGTATCAGGGCTAAAATACATAACAGCTTTTTCATATAATCACCCCAATCCCCTTACTCAAACATCTTAACAAGCTGGTCAGAGGCAACAATTTTAATTGAGCTTCGGCTTGTAGGCGTGGTTATTACAAACGCCTGACCTCTGCCGTTGGTAACAATTTCGTCCTGCTCGGTTTCATTAATTGCACCAGCCTTTTCATACAGCTTGCAAAGGTCGTGCATATCGTTTGGAGCAAGAGGGAATATAAACGAATACTGGCTTGCGTTTATAATAGCGGTTGACTTTCTTGCAATCTCCTCTGTACCTACAAAGTCCTTGATATTCTGTGTAATGATAATCTGCATACCGTTGTACTTTCTGATACGCTTTGCAAGCTGATACATAAAGTCAAGTGCAACAGGATACTTAGGGTCGATAAATACGTGCGCCTCGTCAATTACCACTATTATACGGCGGTTTGCGTTGTATTTAAGGTTATAGTCCCTGTTTTTGATAATTTCATTATCCAGCCATTTAAGTATAAGCAGCATCTGTGCATTTGCAACGGTATTGTTTTTGTTTGCAAGGAGCGACTGGAAATTGAATACGGTAAAGTTCTCCTTGACATCAAGCGTTGACTCACCATTCCAGAGGTGGGAGTTTCGTCCGCCCGTTGTAAACTTGGATATATAGTTAATAAGTATACGCAGGTTGCTTTTGCTGTAATCACCCTTTGCCGTCTGATAATCAATAAGCAGGGTATCATACAAATCGTCAAATATAGGGTAGTCCTCGGGCTTCAGCTTTGACAAATCCGTCATTTCATCAATACCTCGGGACTCATAAACCCTTATAAGCACGTTATTGAGATACTCCAGAGCGTCATTGTCAATGCCCTGCAAAATCTGCTTAAAATACTCCTCCAAAAACTGGAGATGTACCGAAAAGCTGACGGACGCCGATTCCTCATCGCTCACCTTTTCATCATCACTTAAACAGGTAATGATGTGGAATGGGTTAATTCTGCCCTGTGTTGCAGAGCCAACGTCAATTACATTGCCCTTTAAATTTTTGGCAAGTGCAGAATACTCGTTCTCGGGGTCAAGTATAAATATTTTGCTGTTTTCGGCAGAAAGGTTTGCAAGCATCATTTTAGTAGCAAAGGACTTACCACTGCCCGACTTACCTATTACAACCATATTGCTGTTGACTCTCTCCGTATTTCTTTTAAAGAAGTCAACAAATACGGGCATACCTGCCGAATTACCGAGGTTAATGCCGCCCACATCGGATATATGTCCAAACACAAAGGGGAATGCCGCCGCAATTGAGGACGAATGTATTGCCCGTCCCTTTTTCCTCAGAGGGTCAAGCGCCGAAATCTGGCTGCCAACAAACATATCAAACTGTCTGAACATCATATCAGTTACCCTTAGGGACTGCTCGGCAAGCATACGCCTTATACGCTTTTTAACATTGTTTGCCTGCTTATTCTGCATCATATCGGGATTAAGCTGGCGCATTGACTCGTCATAATCGTAAACGGTTATGTAAATATTTACATCAAAAAGCGTTTCATTATCGCCCTGTAAAAGCATAAGCAGCTCCTGCAGGGTGGAAATATGGCTTTGCAGCTCGATAAGACGGCTTTCCTTTGAGGTCTGGTTAGCCTGACCATGCAGCTCCATAAGTGAACGGTCAATATTTCTTATAGCCTTAAACCTGTCGATTGGGTTAATCTTCATAACAACCTTTGTATCTGGTATGTTAAAAAGAGTGCTGCCCCATGCGTTGCCGACCGTTGTTGGGTAGTTTATGACCCTGAGATTGTGGGTTACAAGGTCGTCAATTTTTATTGTTCTTGCCGTAAAGGAAATTTTATTAGGGAGTATCCACTCATAATATTCCTCCTCGGTAAGCAGCTCAACCTCACGCTCGTCAAAGTCGGTTGTAAAGTTGTATTTAAGAAAAACGGCAAGCTCCTTGGTGTTAAGCACCTTTACATCAATGCCGCCCTGCTTCATCTGCTCGGCTATGCTAGCGGTTGCCTCGTCAACACCCGAATGGCTTTTGTCATATACGCAGATATAATGAAAGCAGTCATAAACCTTTTCATCATAATTGATGTTTTCTATCTTTTCAATTCTGTCATAAATAATATCAAGCCTTGTTTTAAGCTCATCCTCGGTTATAACGTCATTTACAAAGGACTCACAGATGTTGTCTGCCTTTTTATGCTCCTTTTCGATATACTCATCATATATGATTGGTCTGTCTATCTTGACAATGGAAACCGACTGGTCCTCGCCGATGCTCCTTAAAGCCGCACCCAGAATACGGTCAATCATGAAATT
>CABUWB010000318.1 GCA_902495025.1 uncultured Eubacteriales bacterium | reverse complement strand
CATCATTTAAGTTGTTGTCATTCTTTATATTATTGCTGCTGTTGACAACTATACTACGTGATACTTTTACGTCCTTTGAGTTGCCGTTTGCAAAGGTTAAGCTGCCTCTGTTCTTATTATTAAGGTAGTTATTCTTAGTGCTATCTCCGTCGCCGTTTCTGTAATTAGCTCCGCAAAGAATATCTATGCCTACAAGAAGGTTTCTGATAGACTTAAATTCTGCGCTGCGTCCTGCATAAATACCGCCCGAAGAAACATCAATACTTGTTGTACCCTTTGAAGCCTTGATGTTAGCTACTGCCGCAATATTTTTACCTATTTTGTACATACCCTGCATTTCAAGGTCTTCACCCGAAATAACATCGCCCGTAATAACCGTAGCAACCTTATGCTGCTCATTAAGCTTAATACTGTTTTTACTTAAAATATCACCATTAATCGTAAGAGGATTGTTATCCTTAGATGTAAGGCTTATATCTCCGCCCGAAATTATGTTGCCGATTTCACCTGTAATATCATTAAAGGTTATGTCGCCGCCGTTGCCTGTTATAAAATCAAGACCAGGTGAATTCCAGTAGAAATTATCATTTCTTACTGTAATATCCTTCTTTGCTGCAACAGTCTTGATAGAATCATCAACAATCCTGCCTCTGTTATGGAATAAAATACTGCCGTCGAGAGAAGCAATAATGCCGTCGCCGCCCTCAACACCACGTATTTCGTTATCCATAAGCTGTATATCGCCATTTGCAATAAGTGCTGAGAAGGTAGCACCCTTTGCTGTTAAAGTCTTGCCCGAATTTTTGTTGTTTACAATTACTCTGCCGTCAAGCACCTGATTGTAAATACCCTCGTTGCTGCCAAGAGCATACTGGGAATATGGAGCGTCCTTAAGGTTATACGCTACAATAAGGTTATCAACTACGCCTGAGCTTTCGCCCTGTGGTGCAAGCGTGTAGTCAATAAGTGCAAATGCAGATGAAATGCTGCCGCTTGCATTGCTTGCTGTTACGGTAATTCTTGCCTTGCCTTCCTGACCAGGCTCCTTAGTAATTTTCACTTCGATATCATCATCAATGCCTGTTTCGTTGCTAAGCTCAAACTTTGCACTCTGGCTGCCCTCTGCATAAGCCTGCAGCTTTGCTTTAAGGTCTGCATTATTTTCAAACTCGTCAACAATAGTGCCAAGTGCTGACTGTGCAGTTATCTGGAGCTGCTGCTTGTCAAGCGCCCTTGATGCAATACGTGTGCGGTTATTAAGTGCCATTGCGGTACCTGCAAATAATATTGTAATAAAGCCCATAAGCAGCATTACATATACCATAATGTAACCGCTCGAATTATTTTTTAAAGACTTAAATCTGTTCAACATATCCGTATCCCCCTCATCAAGTTTATTATAATATTTATCTTATATCTATCATAGTATAAATATTATATCATAGAAGAAAAATTCTGTATATGGTAATCATTTACGAATTTATTATGAATAAATTGTGAACATTTTACAGCCATTAAGCCAAAGTCCAAACCCTCACTTAACCCACGCAAAAGCTCAGTTTAAAAAGTACAGATGCAATTTGTCAAATATAAATATTTTACAGAGTAGTACATACCATTCCGTATTCAAATAATTGGGGCATTTTGTTTGTATTGTTACACACCCTGTCAGTCGGGATACAAATACATTTGTTTTCATCAGCTTTATTAAAACGCAAAAAAGAGCTGCATATCAATCTGATATACAGCTCTCAAAAAGCGTTTAATTATAACAGAGCTATCGCAAAATTAATGCAACAGACCCATTTACATTTTATGATATATTATTGTTCAACCGGTAATTTATAGCTACTGTCAAGTATCTTTTGCAGTACCGTAGCCGCATCAGCAGCAACCGCAACATCTGCATGATTTTTGTCTGATACACATAAAACACCCATATAATCATCTATTATATCCTCAACAGGAGTCTTATAGCTGTTATCAAGCACTTTTTGCATTATATGGGAGCAGTCAGCAGCAGTCAGCTTATCATCCCCATCCGCATCACCGTAAATAACTGCCTTTGCATTTTTAATATAAACCTTATCAATTTCCCAGTTTTTAAAGAAATCATCCGCATAGGAGTACTTATATAAATATACAGCAACCTTATTTGAATAATCAATTACAGTTATATCCATATGATTTACACTTCTTGGAATTAAAAGTTTTGTAAGGTTAGAATTTTCAGCAAAGGCTTCTACTCCCAGTTCTGTTATACCTTCCGCTATTTCTGCACTTTCAAGGTATGGCTTTGTATAAAAAGCTAGATGACCAACCGCATTAATTTTTATATCATTAATTTCAGCAGGGATAACTGCATTTCTTACGCTGTCCTCACAGCCGATAATTGTACCCTCATGGTCAAAATATATATATCCCCCATCAACGGCATATCCATTTGCAGGCGGAGCAGCATTTTCCATTTCAGTATAATACTCATACCTAAAGCCGTTATCAATAGCATACTTCTCTGCATAAGAGCCTTCAACCACCCTTAACAAGGTATTGCTGTCTGTTTCGGTAAATTTACCTATGTATACTACTGAGCTTGGAATTGTAAGCTCCTCCAACGTACAGCCCGAAAACATCCCCACCGATATTGAGGTTATTCCCAACGGCAGCACAACTTTTTTCAATGAAGTACATCCCCTAAATGCGGATTGGTTTATAAATGTAACGCTGCTTGGTATAT
>CABUWB010000317.1 GCA_902495025.1 uncultured Eubacteriales bacterium | reverse complement strand
GTCCATTTTGTTCTCCTTTCCGATACTTGCCATCTTACTTGGGTTCGTTTTCCTTGCCCTGTAACTACATATTACCTCTAAAGCCTATTTTTATCAAGTTTATTTTGAAAATAAACTCAACAAACAATGCTTCACAAGCAAGTCAGTATTTGTGTACATTACTAAATACTCAAGGCTTAGAAAAGTGAGTTGCTATCAACCCAAACAGCCCCTTAAATTTGCCCCATTTTGGGGGCTGTTTGCCGTTTTCCTATCTAGCCTTACTTGTTATTCCCTGCCTGTTGCTAATTCAAGCACAAGCCAAATTACGCAAAGCACAAGTGCCGTCCAAAGCATTAGGCTACCACCATTGAGAATTATCTCAAGGGCATTATCCGCAATTAATAAGACAGGAATTAAGATTTTTACTTTACTTTTCATATTTTTTTTGTTACAATATGAGCAAGGGTGGAGGGTGGCTATCCCTCAAACCCTCTTTTGTTTTAGCCTTTGATGAATTGGTAAATCCTATAAGCTATGGTTGCAAGTCCAGCAAGAATTCCAACCAAGTTCCTTATGGTTTCTAACCTATTCTTCTTAGGCTTTTTTTCTTTGCTCATATTTTTCTCTCCTTTCATTTACTCAGGTTCGGTTTCCCTTGCCTTGTGACTACATATTACCATTGAAACACACTATTATCAAGCTAATTTTCAACATAAATTACACAAATTATTTGTTTTAATTATGCCAATACTTGTATACATTACAGTTAGAAAACCAAAATGCCGCGGTTGTCATAAACACTGCCGTTATTCCCTTTATTTTTTATACAACGGTCAAGTGCCATTATGGTTGCAACAATACCATCAATCTTTTCAACCGACTTTTCTTTGTCAGGCTTTATATTACCGGCAGGGTCTTGGTGCATTACAATATTTCCTGCCATCCACTTCAACACAGGATTGCCTCCATGTGTTACTTTACCCTCCATAAGCAATTTGTAAAGCTCTTTTGATGGTGGAGACATATCCTTATAGCCCTGTCCAAAAGGTACCATTGTAAATCCATCATCCTCAAGGTTCTGTATCATTTGAGTTGCATTCCAACGGTCAACAGCTATTTCTTTTATATTGTAAATTTGGCTTAATTCATTTATGTACTTTTCTATAAAGCCATAGTGTATAACATTTCCCTCGGTAGTATTTATATAGCCTCGCTTTTTCCACACATCATATAAAACATGGTCACGCCTGCATCTAAGCTCAAGTGTATCCTCCGGTAACCAAAAATGAGGATAGACAATATAATTATCTCCTTCATATCTTGGCGGAAACACAAGCACAAAAGCTGTTATATCAGATGTGCTTGAAAGGTCAAGTCCTCCATAGCATTCCCTTCCTTTTAAACTATCAAAATCAATAGGTATATCCCCTTTATCATAAATATGGTCAGGAATCCAGCACACAGTTGAATTAACCCACATATTAAGACGTAACTGCTTAAACACATTTTCCTCTGCAGGGTTATCAATGGCATTTTTATAAGCCTCACGAACTCGGTCAATTCCAATGGTATGACCAAGTGACGGATTTGCCTTGTACCAGTTGCTTTCATCATTCCAATCCTCTGTTTCATCAAGTCCATATATCACAGGATAAAAAGTCGGGTCTGTTTTTCTGCCCTGCATTATATCTTTTGCTTTTGTATGCAGTTCATAGCATATACTGTTTTTATCCGTACCTGCTGTAGTAATTATAAAAAATAACGGTTGCTCTCTGGCATCACCTGAACCCTTGGTAAGAACATCATATAGCTTTCGGTTTGGCTGTGCGTGAATTTCGTCAAACACAAGACCTGAAACATTAAGACCATGCTTTGTGCCTGTTTCAGCAGAAAGCACTTGATAAAAGCCTGCGTTTGTATAATTGACTATTCTTTTTGTTGCCGCCATTATTTTAGAGCGTTTCATAAGCGGAACAGACATCTGTGTCATTTGCTTTGCAACATCAAAAACGATTGATGCCTGATTTCTGTCGCAGGCTGCACCATATACCTCGGCTGAGGGTTCGTTATCCCCATAAAGCAAATACAAAGCTATTGCAGCTGCAAGCTCACTTTTGCCATTTTTCTTAGGTATTTCAACATAAGCAGATAAAAACTGTCGCTTTCCATTTTCCTTTACTACACCAAACAAATCTCTGACAATCTGCTCCTGCCAAGGCAGAAGTTCAAAGTTCTTACCCGCCCACTTGCCTTTGGTGTGTTTTAGGTTTGATATAAAGGTAACTGCTCTGTCTGCCAGTTTTTTATCATAATGAGAGGTCGGCAACATAAATTCAGTAGGTTTGTATTTCATTATGTCAGCCTCCTCTCAGTAATTTTTCCATTTCATCTGTGGTTTCCTCAACAGACTTATCGGCAACAATTCTGCTCCTTGAAGATGGTGTAAGTCCAAACTGCTCACAAAACTTCAAAACAATTTTCAAATTAGTCTGTGCTATGGAAACCTGAGGCACTTGCTGAAGATAGCCATTAGGTGTTCTGACAATGGAGCCATGCTGTGAAAGAAACTCCTCAGCCTCCTTCCACCTTGCGTAGGCTTGGCAATACCCCGCAAAAGCAACCATATCCATATCTGTAAGCATTCCCATATTTTCAAGGACAGTGCTCATTCTTTCCCATTCAGCTTTTGCCTCGTCCTCAAGCCAATCAGGGCAATCCGTGGCACCTGTGGGGCGAGGTTCGTTGGTATTCAAAGGTC
>CABUWB010000316.1 GCA_902495025.1 uncultured Eubacteriales bacterium | reverse complement strand
GGGAAGTTTCAGATATGTATTAATGAAGGGGGAAACAATATATGAAGGCTTTGCTTAAAAATAAAAAAGGTACTACCCTTGTAGAGGTAGTTATTGCCGTTGCTCTGCTGACCATTATTTCTTCGGCTATTGTAGGGACTATGTATTCCTCACATAAAGTAACGCAGAATAACTATGAAAAAAGGGTTGAGTATGAAAATGCTGTTGGCAGAATGGACCAGGAGCTTTCAAGTGCAGGTACAGCAACAGGTGATAATGTAGATGTTGAGGTTAAATTTCCTACAGGTGCAAGCTCTACTGTTCCATGCACAAAGATAGTTGAAAAAAATCTTGCAGACGGCAGTTTAAATATTGGCGTTGTAAAGAAAAACTGAGGAAGGCAGGTTTATTATGAGAAAATTTTTTAATAATAAAGGCTTTACCTTGGTAGAGCTGTTGGTTGTACTGGTAATATTAGGCTTTGTTATTACGGCAATCTTTGCGGTGTTTTCTTCAACAAGAAAGTATAATGACGCAATTGAAGTGATGAATGATTATCAGAATACCGCAAGTGATATTATGTATAGGCTCAGAAGTGAGTTGGTTGATGCTGCACAGGCAGAGGCTATTGACCCTGCGGATATTGACCTTACTGACCAGGAATATACATATATTACAATTAACCCTGATGGCGGTTATATTTTACAGGACTTTGAGTACAATGCCGATGGCAGCTTTAAGCTTGACGGCTCAGGCAAAAAGATTAGAGCGGCAGATGTGGAAGTTGGCAAGCTAGAGCCTGTGGGCGAGTATAAGGCTATTGTGTCCTTTACTACCGAGGATACCGGCAGAACAAATATTAATGTGGCAATAGAAAGACTGTATGATGTTGATTCTCTCGGTAATAAGCTAAGACCATATTCACTGGATACAGATGTTATTTTAAGGTCTGCTGTTGCATCGGGTACACAGAATGCAATCAAATTTAAGAGGATTGCAAATTAATTAAAGGTAACAAATTTCAAGTAACAATTTTAAGGAAGTGATTATTATGGGTATGCCAAATCCGGCACAGAAAAATGTTCCAATAGGTAAGCTGCTGCTTATGAACGGTCTTATCACTGTTGACCAGCTCGAATATGCGCTTAAAATACAAAAGCAGAAGGGCAAAAAGCTTGGCGATACACTTATTGAGCTTGGCTATCTTAAAGAAAAGGACTTAATGAAGATATTAAGCTCCCGTCTTAAAGTGCCTTTTGTTGAAATCAGCAAGGTACAGGTTAAGCAGGAGGCGTGCAGTCTTTTAACAAAGGATTACTGCCAGAAGCATACTGTACTGCCAATTGACCTTAATGATAAGGGTATTGTGGTTGCAACCACCGATGCCATGAACTTTTTCCTTGCGGACGATATAAGCCTTAAAACCAACAAAAAGGTTAGGTTTGTAATGGCAACGCAGAGTGACATTGAAAGCCATATCCCTGAGTTTTACTCAAATGAGGAGGCTAACGAGGCGCAGGAGAGTATCAACGAGGAGTTCCAGGATATTTCCGAAATGGAGGATATCGCAGGCCTCGAGGAGCAGCTTAAAAGCGATATTGATAATGCGCCTATCGTTAAGTTTGTAAACAACGTAATTGAAACGGGCGTACGCTCGGGCGCCAGTGATATTCACATTGAGCCACAGAAAAATGTTGTACGTATCCGTATGAGAATTGATGGTCAGCTTGTACAGAAGATGGAGATTAACGCTGCAGCTATGTCAAACCTGACTACACGTATCAAGATTATGTCCGGTATGGATATTGCCGAAAAGCGTATCCCTCAGGACGGTCGTATTGAAACCAAGGTTGACGGCAGAAATATCGACCTGCGTGTTTCCAACCTGCCTACTGTTTACGGCGAGAAGATAGTTATCCGAGTTCTCGGCGGTATTGGTACAGTGCTCTCTGTTGACCAGCTTGGTATGAGCGAAAAGAACCTTGAATTCTTTAAGAGTATTATTAAAACACCTAACGGTATTATCCTTGTTTGCGGCCCTACAGGTTCTGGTAAGTCTACAACACTTTACTCCGTACTTGCGGAGGTTAATGACTCCACAATCAACACAATCACCGTTGAGGACCCTGTTGAGTATAAGCTCGACGGTATTACACAGGTACAGGTTAATGCTAAGGCAGGTCTTACCTTTGCAGCGGGTCTGCGTTCCATTCTGCGTCAGGACCCTGATATTATCATGATTGGTGAGATTCGAGATAACGAAACTGCACAGATTGCCGTTAAGGCAGCTATTACAGGTCACGTTGTGCTTTCAACAATTCATACCAACTCGGCTGTCGGTGCTGTTGCCCGTCTGGTGGATATGGATATTGAGCCTTACATGGTTGCCGACTCAACTGTTGGTGTTATTGCACAGCGACTTGTTAAAAAGCTTTGCGTACATTGTAAGGAAAAGTACGTTACTCCTGAGGATGAGATGAGGTTCCTCGGCATTGATGAGCCTATGGAGCTTTACAGGGCTAAGGGCTGTAAGATGTGTGGTAATACAGGCTATAAAGGCCGTATGGGTATACATGAAATTTTCGTGCTTACAGGTAAGATTAGGGCTATGATTAATAAGGGTATTTCTGCTGATGAAATTGAGCAGGAGGCTATTAAAAACGGTATGGTTACTCTGCGTGAGGACTGTCTTGCACACGTTTTCAAGGGTGAAACATCCGTTGAAGAGCTCATCAGAGCTACATATTCGGTATAATCGGAGGATTAAT
>CABUWB010000315.1 GCA_902495025.1 uncultured Eubacteriales bacterium | reverse complement strand
TACTGTTATTTTTTGCTATTTTTTAAATTTTATCTCGCAAGCCAGCCGCCGTCAACAGCAACGGTAAAGCCGTTTACATAGCTTGCAGCCTCAGAGCTTAAAAATACAACGGCACCCATCATATCCTCTGGTGTACCCCATCTTGCAGCAGGTATACGCTCCAAAATCTGTGCCTGTCTGTCCTCGTCGCTGCGCAGCTGGGTTGTGTTGTTGGTAGCCATATAGCCGGGTGCAATGGCATTTACGTTTATGTTATACTGCGCCCACTCATTGGCAAGCGCCCTTGTAAGACCCAGTATTGCGGACTTGCTTGCAGTGTATGCAGGCACCCTTATACCGCCCTGATAGGAAAGCATGGACGCTACATTGACAATTTTGCCGCCCTCGCCCTGCTTTACATACTGCCTTGCAAAAGCCTGACACAGGAAAAATACAACCGACTGGTTTGTCATAATAACCTTATTCCAGTCCTCCTCCTTATAGTCTATGGCGTCCTCTCTTATAATAATACCTGCATTGTTTACAAGTATATCCGCCCTGCCAAATCTGGCTACGGTTTCACTTAAAATTCTTTCAACAGGCTCGGTTGAGGAGAGGTCTGCAATAATCTCCAGAAACTCGCCGCCGTCTGCCTCGATAAGCTTTTTTGTTTCCTCACAGCTGCGCCTTGCAACACCCGCAACCTTTGCGCCTGCCTGCGCAAGTGCCACGCACATACCCTGTCCAAGACCTGTGTTTGCGCCTGTTACAACGGCAACCTTGCCCTTTAAGCTGAATTTGTCAAGTATCATATCAATTCCTCCTTTAGTCCCTGGCAATTATGGCAGCGAGTATGCCGCCTCGCACGCTTATGCACGCCTCATTTTCCACAATAACATTGCTTACCGTAAGCGAGGTGCCCATTTCAATATCCGCATTGTCAAGCGGATAGTCAAGCCCCTGCGTGGTAATGCCCTCAACCCTGTAAGTAAGCGGCAAAAGCGATATATAACTGCCTTTTTTATTTGTAACGGCAAGGCTTTTGTCAACAAGCTCCACCGTATTATGTTCATCAATAAGTCTTGCCCTTATGCCCTTTTTTAAAAGGGGAATAAGGAGCTGAATATTGGCAAGCGTATGGTCAATACGTGTACCCGAGGCGGCAAGCAGCACAATGTCGTCCGCTCCCCTCTCCTCTGCGGCAAATATGCCAAGCTCGGTGTCGGTGCAGTCCTTTCTGATGGGATAGGTTATAGGCTGCTTACCCATATTTTTATAGTAGTTAAGCACCTCTTTTTGCACCGAGTCAAAGTCGCCAAGTATCACATCTGGCACAAGACCCTCGCCAAAGGTATAATTAAGACCGCTGTCGCAGGCGATAAGTATGCTGTCCTCGTCAAGATATTGCCTTATTATACTGGTGTCAGCCATACTGCCGCCCGAAACTATAACCGCCCGCATTTACATTTCACCCGTAAGGCGGAGAAATTCCTCCGTCTGCTTTTCAAGGCTTTCACCCTTGCTGAAAACGGACGAGCCTGCAACGGCTATGTCAACACCGCTTTCAAGCACTCCTGTGATGTTGTCTAGGCTGATACCGCCGTCAATTTCAATCTTGAAATCAAGTCCCTTTTCGGCTCTGTAAGCGGCAAGTCCCCTTACATTATCAAGCGAGCCTTCAATAAAGCTTTGTCCGCCAAAGCCCGGCTCAACACTCATAACAAGCACCATATCCACCCTGTCAAGGTAGGGGATAAGCTCTTTCCAGCTTGTTTTTGGCTTAATTGTAATTGCTGGACTTTTGCCAAGCTCACGTATTTTTTCAATACACTCCGAGTGCTTTTCGGTAGCCTCATAATGGAAATTGATTATATCCGCACCTGCATCGGAAAAAGCCTTGATATAATTTTCGGGCTTAATAATCATAAGGTGTACGTCAAGCACCTGGTCGGTAACCTTTCTTATGCTTTTTAAAACGGGTACGCCTATTGAAATATTAGGTACAAAAACACCGTCCATAACGTCAAAGTGCAGATATTTAACACCCTTTTGCTTTAAAATTTCTATCTGCTCGCCAAGCCTTGTGAAGTCTGCCGAAAGCAGAGAAGGCGCAAGTATTCCTTTAGCCATAGTTACTATCTCCTTTGTTTCAATTCCTCATACAGCCCCACAAATCTTTCATACCTTTCGGGTGCAATCTCCGCACCCACATGAGCCTTTAAATTACAGTCAGGCTCGGATATATGGCGGCAGTCGTTATAGTAGCAGCCTGTTAAGTAAGGCTCAAACTCCTTAAAATATCCCTCCAGCTCCTCTGCCTTTAAAAAGTCAAGGTTTAAGGAGGTAAAACCCGGGGAGTCCACTATAAAGGTGCTGTCATCATATTTAAGCAGCTCCACCTCTCTTGTGGTGTGCTTGCCGCGCTGTATTTTTTTGCTTATTTCACCTGTTTTGCGCCGCAAATCTGGCATAAGCGCATTAATTACGCTGGACTTGCCAACGCCCGAGGGACCTGCAAACACCGTTACCTGTCCCATCAGCTTTTCCCTCAAAGCGTCAATGCCCTCATTGTGTGCGGCGCTTGTAAAGCATACCTCATATACGGGGGAATACACCCTCTCCATATACTCACGTACCTCATCGGTGAGTAAATCGCACTTGTTTATACATATTATAATGTGCTCAATATTCTGCGTATGCGCAAGTATCAGAAACCTGTCGAGCAGGTCAAAATTAATATCGGGGCTTGCCGCCGCAAACTGTATAACCGCACAGT
>CABUWB010000314.1 GCA_902495025.1 uncultured Eubacteriales bacterium | reverse complement strand
CCGAATGTAGAACAAACCACAATGGTTGACGGGCGGCAGGTTGCCGCCCCTACGGTAAATCCATACGTTATTGATTTGAATGTTAGGCTGTTAATATTACTGCGATAAACTCTAATTTATTTCCAAGAAAATTAGTACAGATTTTCGAAAAAAATGAAAAAGTGAGAAAAAAAGAGATTTAACGAGATTGAGTGTGATTTGGTGAGATTTTGGTTTTTGTTTAGCACTCAACAGGCTTGATGGCTAACAAAGTCGGTGCTATAATTCACTTGTAAACAAAAAAAGGGTGTAAAACCAAGAGGAAAAGAGAAAAGAAGAATAACAGGAGGTATGTATTATGTTATGTGATAAATGTAAAGTAAATCAGGCAACTGTTCATATCAGACAGAACATCAACGGTAATGTAAGAGAGTATGACTTATGCGACAAATGTGCTGCAGCCTCCAACATATTAAATGAGAACAATATGTCCTTTGACAATTTGTTTGAGGGCTTTTTAAACGGAATGGGTCATGGCGGTATGCTTTACGGCGACGGCTTTGGCGGCAGCCATAGCGCAGCGGCAAATATCTGCGATGTGTGCGGCTCCAGCTTTGATGATTTTATATCGGGCGGCAGGCTTGGCTGTCCCGACTGCTACACCTCTTTCAGGGACA
The DNA here is from genome assembly GCA_902495025.1 of uncultured Eubacteriales bacterium. GTDB lineage: Bacteria > Bacillota > Clostridia > Lachnospirales > CAG-274 > CALWRD01. The sequence continues at coordinate 2,114 of CABUWB010000314.1, read as the reverse complement.
GAATGAGGAGTGTACTTAAAAATATTCAGGGCGGTACAAGGCATACAGGCAAGGGCAGTGCCGAGGCAAGGCGTTTAAAGGCACAGACCGCACCAAAGGAGCTTACCGAGGAGGAAAGGCTTAAAAACGAGCTTGACCTTGCCGTTAAGAATGAGGAGTATGAAAAGGCAGCAAAGCTGCGTGATAAGATACGTGAGCTTAAAGGAAAGGAGGGCTAAGCCATGAAATGGTATGAGGATAAGTCGCTTGACAGCAATGTGGTATTGTCAAGCAGGGTAAGGCTTGCAAGAAATATAAAGGGCTATCCGTTTCCGTCAAGGCTTAACAATGAGCAGGCGGCAAAGCTGGTTGATGAGGTAAAGAATGCCGTTATAAACGACAGAACGCCTCTCGGCGCTGCATTTGAGTTTATAGATATGCCAAGGGCGGATAAAAACACCAAGCTTGCCATGCTTGAAAATCATATCATCAGCCCCGAGCTTACACAGAAAACAGCACCCTGCGGCGTGCTTGCAAACAGGGATAATTCGGTTGACATACTCATAAATGAGGAGGACCATATAAGAATACAGGCTATCTGCCCCGGCTATAATATAGACAAGGCATGGGAGGAGGCTGACCGCATGGACAGCCTTATAGGTGAAAGCGTTAAATATGCCTATGATGAGGAGTTTGGTTTCCTTACCGCCTGTGTTACCAACACAGGTACAGGTCTTAGGGCGTCGTTTATGCTGCACCTGCCAATGCTGGAGGCAAATAACCGCATACCGCAGCTTGCCGCAAACGTAGGTAAGTTTGGTATGACGATAAGAGGTCTGTACGGTGAGGGCTCCAAGCCACTCGGCGCAATCTACCAGATTTCTAACCAAATTACACTTGGCAAAAGTGAAAAGGAAATTATGGAGTCGCTTAAAAACATCACCTCGCAGATAATCGACAGTGAAAACTCGCTGCGTGAGCAGGCGGTTAAAAACAACCGTATTGCTATGGAGGATATGGCTTACAGGGCGCTCGGCACACTTAAATACTGTGTTAAAATAAGCTCTGCCGAGGCAATGGATTTGCTTTCAAAGGTAAGGCTTGGTATGGTGAGCGGTCTTGTTGACAGTAAAATGTGCAAAACCAATATCTACAATGTTATGATGAATGTTCAGGGCGGCAACCTGCAAAGCCGTATAGGACACAGTGCAAACGAGCTTGAACGTGATACCGAAAGGGCAAAATATTTAAAAGAAGTTTTCACTTAAAGGGTAAAAAAGTTTATATAAAAGGAGGTAAAAAACATGGCTGCTAATTTTACAAAAAAGGCTTATGAGGTTATACAGAGTGCCGCAGCGCTTGCGTCTGAAATGGGACATAACTATATCGGCACAGAGCATCTTTTAATAGGTCTTGCGCACGTAAGTGATTCCGTTGCGGCAAAGGCACTTGAAATGCAGGGTGTAACCGAGGCTGACATAAGAAATAAAATTGTGGAGCTGGTGGGCGAAAATCCAAATTCGGGCGTTAAGCTCAATGACAGTGATTTTACACCACGTACCAAAAAGACAATACAGAAATGCTATGAGGTTGCCTATTCAATGAATACAAATTATATAGGCACAGAGCATATATTAATAGCTCTTATTTCTGAAAACGATGTTTTAAGTGGACAGAGCTATGCCGTAAGGATTTTATCCTCGCTCGGTGTAAATCCTCAAAAGCTCATTGACGATATAATGGAAATGCTCGGCGAGGGCGGCGAGGACGGCGCACCAAACGCTATGCCTATGGGTAAGGCAGGCAAGGCTGCAAAAAACGGCGGCAACACACCTACCTTAAACGAATACGGCAGGGACTTTACACAAATGGCGTCTGACAACAAGTTTGACCCTGTTGTGGGACGTGATAAGGAAATTGAGCGTGTTATACAGATTTTAAGCAGACGTACCAAGAACAACCCTTGTCTTACAGGCGACCCCGGTGTAGGTAAAACCGCCATTGTTGAGGGACTTGCACAAAAGATTGCAGCAGGCGACGTACCCGAAATATTAAAGAACAAGCGTGTTATCAGCCTTGATATTTCCTCACTTGTTGCAGGCAGCAAGTACAGGGGCGAGTTTGAGGACAGAATT
>CABUWB010000313.1 GCA_902495025.1 uncultured Eubacteriales bacterium | reverse complement strand
GTTATAGAGAAATTTCAGAAGTAATTTGGATGTGATATAATGGCAGTTGATTTAAACAACTCCAAACTGAAAGAGGTTTTAAGCTTTATACTTATTACGGCAGGCGCAGTTATTGCGGCCATGGCGCTGGAGCTTTTTCTTATGCCTGTGCTTATACTTGACGGCGGTGTGGTAGGTGTCAGCTTTATTATAAACCAGCTTTTTAAAGTGCCTATGGGTATTGTGATTATAATACTTAATATACCGTTTTTTATAGTCGGCTACAAGCAGATAGGTAAGGGCTTTGTAGTTAAGGCTACTTATGCTATGATTGTATTTTCAATAATGCTTGAGGTGTTTGAGCCTGTTGAGGCTACTGATGACCCTCTGCTTGCAACCGTTTTCGGCGGTATATTCTTAGGTCTTGGCGTAGGGCTTGTGCTCAAAAACGGCGGCTGTATTGACGGTACTGAGGCGGCGGCACTGCTTATAAGCAAAAAAACGCAGTTTTCAGTGGGTCAGCTTATACTTTGCATAAATATTGTAATTTACTCCGTTGCAGGCTGTCTTTTTGGTCTTGACAGGGCAATGTACAGCCTTTTAACCTACTTTATAACCTCAAAGGTAATAGATATGGTTGAAACGGGGCTTGAACAGGCAAAGGCGGTTATGATTATAACCAACAATGCAAATTCAATTGCGGATAACATATATAAAAGGCTTGGCAGAACAGTAACCCTTATGGAGGGCGAGGGCCTTATAAGCGGAAAAAAGGTTGTGCTTTACTGCGTTGTTACACGTATTGAGCTTAACGAGCTTTATAAAATAATAAGGGCTGATGATAACTCTGCCTTTGTAACTGTATCTGATGTATCGGAGATTGTGGGCAAGCACATAAAAAAGAAAAAGGATGATGACTAATGCATACTAAAAGAATTATACCCTGTCTTGATGTAAACAACGGCAGAGTTGTTAAGGGTGTCAACTTTGTTAATTTAAGGGATGCAGGCGACCCTGTGGAGATTGCGTCCTATTACAATAAATCAATGGCTGATGAGATAGTTTTTCTTGACATAACCGCATCGTCAGACGCAAGAAGTATTATGCTTGATGTAGTTGCAAGGACGGCGGAGCAGGTGTTTATACCGCTTACCGTAGGCGGCGGCATACGTACCATTGAGGATTTCAGGATGATTTTAAGCGCAGGTGCGGATAAAATTTCCGTAAATTCTGCCGCTTTGAAAAGACCAGAGCTTGTAAATGAGGCTGCGGAGCGTTTTGGTAACCAGTGTGTTGTTGTCGCTATTGACGCAAAAAGACGTGATGAGGGCGGCTTTGATGTCTACCTTAACGGTGGACGTGTCAACACAGGCAGGGACGCTGTTGAATGGGCAGCCGAGGTTGAAAAACGTGGTGCAGGTGAAATTCTGCTTACCAGTATGGACTGCGACGGTACAAAGGCAGGCTATGATATTGAGCTTACAAGGGCAATATCTGATGCTGTTTCAATACCTGTTATTGCCTCGGGTGGCGCAGGTAATATGGAGCATTTCGCCGAGGCGCTTACCGACGGCGGTGCAGAGGCGGCACTTGCGGCAAGTCTTTTCCATTACAGGGAGATGGACATTTTAGATTTAAAAAAGTACCTTGACAGTGAGGGAATACCCGTTAGATTATGAGGTGAATATAATGGATTTGGAGCTTAAATTTAACAGCGATGGTCTTATACCTGCAATAGCGCAGGACTATAAGACAAAAGAGGTGCTTATGCTTGCATATATGAATAAGGAGGCATTTGACCTTACCGTAAAAACGGGTAGGGGCACGTATTACAGCCGTTCTCGTCAGAGCCTTTGGATAAAGGGAGAAACCAGCGGACATTACCAGTATGTTAAGGAAATAAGGTATGACTGTGATTGTGATACAATACTGCTGTTAATTGAGCAGGTGGGCGCAGCGTGTCATACGGGCAACCGTTCATGCTTTTACAGAAAAATAGAGGATTTTAAAGGAGAGGAAAATAATGGCTAATCTCAATGACGCTTTAATGGAAGAATACAGCATAATAAAGGGCAGAAAGGATACCCCACAGGAGGGCTCATACACCAGCTATCTTTTTGGCAAGGGTAAGGATAAAATACTTAAAAAGATAGGTGAGGAGGCAACCGAGACAATTATCGCCGCAAAGGATAACGATAAGGGCGAGGTTGTTGCCGAGGCTTGCGACCTGCTTTTCCATTTAGAGGTACTTATGGTGGAAATGGGCATTACATGGCAGGATATTGCAGATAAAATTACCGAGCGCAGAGCTAAGGAAAATATGAATGTTGAAAAGGAAGCCAAGAGAAAGGCTGAAAACAGAACGGACGAAACTAAGATAAACTAATATGTGTATTATAATAAAGTGGCTGCTGCAAAATTGCAATAGCCGCTTTATTTTGTATGGGATATTAAATTAGAGTTTAGGGGAGTAACGCTGCTGTCGCAGCTACACCTCATCAGTCAGCTAAAACTGACAGCACGTTTGAATTTTTTATAAAAAATTCAAATCCCGTAGGGATAGCGTTTTTTTGCAAAAAACGCTGCGGTCTGAGGGGAAGCCTTAGTTACCTGCACATTTCAAGACTTCCCCTTAGGGGAAGGGGGACCACGTCAGTGGTGGATGAGGTGTAGGCACGTAGTGCCGTTAATACCCTAAATTCAGCACTATACCCGACATCAACTTGTAGGGGCGGATATTATCCGCCCGAATGTAGAACAAACCACAATGTATGACGGGCGGCAGATTGCCGCCCCTACAATTGAAATGTT
>CABUWB010000312.1 GCA_902495025.1 uncultured Eubacteriales bacterium | reverse complement strand
GGCAGCTCACCGTTCACCATGGCAAGCAGCTGTTCCTCATTTTGTATGATATACGGTGAATCCTTTATACCATAACCGTTTATTTCCACCGCATAGGCATTAACCATGCCTATACCCATACCAATGCATAAAAATGTACCCGCAATTATAGCGCCTGCCGCTTTTTTAAAAATTTTCTTCATTGTTAATATCCCCCTCGTATTTACATTGAATATTTAAACACACATATACGCATTATACTATTAGTTATTATACTTGTCAATATATTACAGTATACCCCCTATTCCGACAACACAAAAACGGCTGCCATTTCTGACAGCCGTAAAAGCTATTAATCAATAGGTATTACATCATACCGCCCATACCTGCGCCGCCTGCTGGCATTGGAGGCTCTGGCTCCTTAATGTCTGCAACAACGCTCTCTGTTGTAAGGATAGTAGATGCAACGCTGCTTGCGTTCTGGAGTGCGCTCCTTGTAACCTTAGCAGGGTCAATAATACCTGCGGATACCATATTTACATACTCCTCGGTAAGAGCGTTAAAGCCCTCGCCTGCGCCGCTTTCCTTAACATTGTTTACAATAACTGCACCCTCAAGACCTGCGTTAACAGCAATCTGACGGAGAGGTGCCTCAAGTGCTCTGAGGATTACGCCTGCACCTGTCTTTTCATCACCTGTAAGCTCGCTGTAAACCTTTTCAACAGCAGGGATACAGTGGATATAAGCTGAACCGCCGCCGCAGATGATACCCTCCTCAACAGCTGCCTTAGTAGCTGCGAGAGCGTCCTCCATACGGAGCTTCTTTTCCTTAAGCTCCATCTCTGATGCAGCGCCAACCTTGATAACTGCAACACCGCCAACGAGCTTAGCAAGTCTTTCCTGAAGCTTTTCCTTATCAAACTCTGATGTAGACTCCTCAAGCTGTGCTCTAATCTGACCAACTCTTGCGTCAATATCCTCCTTAGAGCCGCTGCCGCCTACGATAATTGTATTTTCCTTAGTTACGTTAACTGTCTTAGCACGTCCGAGCATATCCATTGTAGCCTCTTTAAGGTCAAGACCAAGCTCGCTGCTGATAACAGTACCGCCTGTAAGAACAGCAATATCCTTAAGCATTTCCTTTCTTCTGTCGCCAAAGCCAGGTGCCTTAACTGCAACACAGTTAAATGTACCTCTCAGCTTATTAACGATAAGTGTTGTAAGAGCCTCACCCTCAACGTCCTCTGCAATAATAAGGAGCTTAGCGCCCTGCTGTACAATCTGCTCAAGGATAGGAAGAATATCCTGAATGTTTGTAATCTTCTTATCTGTAATAAGAATGTATGGGTTGTCAAGGTTAGCAACCATCTTTTCCATATCAGTTGACATATAAGCTGATAAATAGCCTCTGTCAAACTGCATACCTTCAACAAGCTCAAGCTCGGTGTTCATTGTCTTGGACTCCTCAACAGTGATAACGCCGTCGTTTGAAACCTTTTCCATAGCGTTGGCAATCATTGTACCAACCTCTTCATCAGCAGCGGAGATAGATGCAATCATTGCAATATGGTCCTTGCCTGCAACAGGCTGGCTCATATCCTTGATAGCTGCAACTGCTGCCTCTGTTGCCTTTGCCATACCCTTTCTTAAAATGATTGGGTTAGCACCTGATGCAATGTTTTTAAGACCTTCCTTAATCATTGCCTGTGCAAGAACAGTAGCTGTTGTTGTACCGTCGCCTGCTACGTCGTTAGTCTTTGTAGCAACCTCCTTAACAAGCTGTGCGCCCATATTCTCAAATGGGTCCTCAAGCTCAACGTCCTTTGCTATTGTTACACCGTCGTTTGTGATAAGTGGAGAACCGTACTTTCTGTCAAGAACTACGTTTCTGCCCTTAGGTCCAAGTGTTACCTTTACTGTATCTGCAAGCTGATTTACGCCGCTTTCAAGTGCCTTTCTGGCATCTACACCATACTTAATCTGTTTAGCCATTTTATATGCCTCCTAATATAATAATAAGTAAATTTTACTCAACAACTGCGAGAATGTCGCTTTCCTTAACTACGATATACTCGCTGCCCTCGTACTTAACCTCCATGCCTGCGTACTTGGAGTAAATGACCTTGTCGCCAACCTTAACGCTGTCAACAGGTACAACCTTGCCGTCAACCTTAGCGCCTGGGCCTACTGCAATAACCTCTGCCTCCTGTGGCTTTTCCTTTGACTGGGAGGTAAGGATAATACCGCCCTTTGTTGTTTCCTCAGCCTCAAGCTGTTTAAGAACTACTCTGTCACCTAATGGTCTTAACATTTTTATTCCTCCTTAAAAGAATATATATAGTAGATAGTATTTCTCGGTTTGTTAGCACTCACTCTGCTCGAGTGCTAACTATGGATATATAATAGTTTACAGCGGCAAATATTGCAATAGTCAAATTTATCCGTTTTTGGTTAAATTTAATGTTTTTCTCTTATTTTCATAATATTGCTTTATTTTTCTTTGATTTTCTTTATTTTTCAAATAAAACACTGTATTTCAGCGGTGTTTATAAGCGTAAAGCCAAGGAACCACTGATTAATTAATCTTTTACAGTTTTGGCACGTGAGCTTTTGTGATTACAAAAGCTCATCCCGCAGGGATTTGGATTTATAACATAAATCCAAACATTCTCCATACCTTCCTCAAATTCCCTTAACGCAGCAAGGTTCAAATTTTACTTGTAAAATTTGAAGTCCTGCGGACTTTCAAAATTATCGTATAATTTTGAAACCGTACTGCGCCTGCGGTCATTTTCGTCGGTCTGGAAAATTTTATCTCAAACCTG
>CABUWB010000311.1 GCA_902495025.1 uncultured Eubacteriales bacterium | reverse complement strand
TGCGTAACCGTTTTTATCAATTGTAACGCTCTCCCACTTACCTGTCTTTGTAAAGCCGTCGTCCAGCGCACTGCCGTCGTTAAAGCCCTCTCTTAAATAGCTTGCTGTGCTGTCCGCTGCCTTAACAACCTCAACCGCTGTGGTATACTGCTTTTCATCACCTGTTTTGCCGTATGTGGTTACAGTTGCAGGGCACACACCAAGCATAATTTTTGCACCGACATCACCGTTCTGTACGGTGTAGGTTTTATAGTAGTCCCCAATACCCTCCTTTAAAAGGGTAGCCTTGCCGTTCTTAACAGAATACCACCTTATAAGGGATTTATCAGACTTATTGTCACTGTCAAGCTTAAAGGAATAAGAGGCAGTCAGTTTGTCCCCCACCTTGATTACATCCTTTGAGGCAATTTTAAGGGTATTTATTTCAGGCGCAGGTGTTCTTGCAGCAGTTACGTTTACTACTGCATAGCTGCTAAGACCGTTTTCAAGAGTAGCGTACACTCTTGCCGTACCCTCCTTAACGGCGATAATTTTATTGCCGTCAAGTGTAATTATGCTGCTGTCGGTGGTATAGGAAACCTTGCTTTCAGCTCCCATAGGCAGCACTGTTGCTTTAAGCTGTGTACTCTCTCCCAGCGGCAGATTAATTACATAGCTGTCAAGGGTAATATCCGCTGCCTTTTTTGACGATACTGCGGCATTTGCAGGATTCCAACCGTCGCTGCCGCTTAAAACATTATAAACAGAGTATGCCTCTGCCTGCTCCTTTGTAAGCACCTTTACAAAATCAGCTCTTTTTGAGAGGTCGGCATTTTTGCTGCCGTACTCCATAAATCTTACCTTATTTGCAACCGTATTTTCATCCCACAGTCTGAAGCCGTCGTCCGAGATTATATCGGGCAGCTTACAGTTGATAAATACGGACTGTGAGCCGTAGTTTGGATATGCTGCATCGCACTGCCATGGTCTGCCGAGGTCTATTTTGCTTTTTAAGACTTCAGTATACCGCTTGTCTATTGTCAGTGTACAGCTGTCAAACACATAGCCAATATTAAAAAGCGTTGTGTTAGGTGCTGTGTAATGACCGCCCTTTTCATGATATGACATAAATAAGCTGCAATTATTAAAGAAAGCAGTTGCATCACCAAAAATAAAATCAACTGTACCCTCTATATAGCAGCTGTCAAGATATACCCTTGCATTATTGCTGCTGCCGTATACGTCCTGTCCCTTTGACGCACCCTTTAAGAAAAGCGTATCCTGTCTGCCTATAAAGCGACAGTTTTTAAATACCACCTTGTCTGCAAGGCTTGCAAGAGCAACCGCCTGCGTCTGGCTGCGTGAGTCATCTGTCAGATTATAGCTGTTCTGAAATGTAATATTTTCAGCACAAAAGCCCGTAGCCTTTTCACCTACGGTAAAAGTTGCCGATTTTTCCGTACCTGCTCTCTTTGCAGGGTTCTCATGGTCGCTTGCCTTGTCAAAGGTAATAACAACCTCATCTGCCTTACCCTTGCCAATTAAATTAATATAGGGCTTGTCTACGCTTACACACTCCTCATAAATACCCTTGTCCACATAGATATTTACAGGGTTTGCCTGTGTAGGTGTACGGCTTATAGAGTTAATTGCCTCGCTTACCGTATGAAAGTCATAGCCGCTGCCCTTACCAACGCTTATGCTTGTACCCGCCATTACATTATAAGGTGAGTAAACCGCAACAACGGATAAAGTCATTACGGCAGCAAGCAGCCTTGCCGTATATTTTACAATTTTACTTTTCACTTTTATCACTCCAATTTACATAATAATCTACAATAAATAATACCATAAAAGGTTTGTTATAACAAGCAATTTATGTAATTTTACAGGTAAAATGACCCTAAGATGTCAAATTAAATACCTTTATGTTGAAATAACCCTGAAAATAATATATAATAATAAATATGTCAAAACAGAGGAGGTACTATATGAAAAAGAAACAGCTGCTTATGATAGCGCTGCTTGTAATAATTGCGCTGCTTACAGGCATATCCATAAGAACGCCTGCACCCACAGACCTTAACAGCTATACCTGCAAGGCATATGCAACAATATTTGCACTGCTGCCCTCGCTTTTTGCAATAGGGCTTGCACTTATCACAAAAGAGGTGTATTTTTCACTGCTGACAGGTATAATTACAGGCGCACTGCTCTACTCGGACTTTAATCTGGAGCTTATGCTTAACACCATGTTTTTCAACCCCGACGGCGGTATGATTTATAAGCTCGCCGACAGCTGGAATACGGGCATAATGGTATTTCTTATAATGCTTGGTATAATGGTGTCACTGCTTAACAAGGCAGGCGGCTCGGCAGCCTTTGGCGAATGGGCGTCAAAAAAGATTAAATCACGCAGGGGCAGCCAGCTTGCCGTTATGCTGCTTGGCATACTTATTTTTGTGGACGATTACTTTAACTGCCTTACAGTAGGCAGCGTTATGCGCCCTGTTACCGACGGACATAAAATTTCAAGGGCAAAGCTCAGCTATCTTATAGACGCTACGGCTGCGCCGATATGTATAATTGCACCTATCAGCTCATGGGCGGCGGCAGTTACCTCATCTGTTCCCGAGGGCTCTGATATACAGGGATTTGCGGTATTTATAAAAACAATACCCTATAATCTGTATGCCGTTTTAACTATTATAATGGTGCTTTTTATAGTAATAACCGATTTCGACTTCGGACCTATGAAGGTACACGAGGACAATGCAAGGAAGGGCGACCTTTTTACAACAGGCGGCACTCCCTTCCCTGAGGAAAACTACGGCAAAAAAC
>CABUWB010000310.1 GCA_902495025.1 uncultured Eubacteriales bacterium | reverse complement strand
ATCACCCTCCACTATATAAAGCTCACGTCTTGCGGTGTCCTTTGTACGGCAGTTTACAAACTTTTCAACACGATTGTTCATATCAATAGTGCCTGTCAGCTTTTTCTTGATATTGATACGTGTGTTTTCCGCCGTTTCCCTGCTGCGCTTGTTTACAAGTATCTGTGCCGCAATTTTGTCTGCGTCAGCCTTGTTTTCAATAAAATAAATTTCAAGCTGCTTTTTAAGGTAGTCCGTCATTGCATCCTGAATAAATTTATTGTTGATAGCCTTTTTGGTCTGGTTGGCGTAGCTTGTAACGGTTGAAAAGGAGTTTATTACAAGCACAAGGCTGTCCTCAACGTCGGTAAAGACAATCTTTTTTTCGTCCTTTTTATAGAGGTTGTTATCCTTTAAATATTTATCTATGGCATAAACAAAGGCAGAGCGTGCAGCCTTGTCGGGCGAGCCGCCATGCTCCAGAAAGCTTGAATTATGGTAGTATTCAAGCACATTTATTTCATTATTAAAGCAGAAAGAAAGTTCAAACTTCAGCTTATAGTCGGGCATATCCTCCCTGTCACGTCCGCTTGTTTCGGTAGAGAGGTACTGTATTTCGGTAAGATTTTTTTCATTTGTTATTTCGGCAAGATAGTCCTTAATGCCGTTTGGATAGCAGTAGGTAAAGGTTTCACCGCTTTCCTCGTCGGTCAGCACAAAGGTAAGCCCTGCATTTACTATACACTGCCTGCGCAGCGTGTCCTGAAAATACGAAAGCGGAATATTTATATCGGTAAAAACGTCCCTGTCGGGCTTCCAGCGGATATTACTGCCTGTTGCCTTACGTGTGGTAGGCTCCTTTTTAAGACCGCCCACATTTTCACCCTTTTCAAAGTTCAGCTCGTACCTGTAGCCGTCACGATAGATAACAACGTTCATAAACTCGGAGCTGTACTGCGTTGAACAAAGACCAAGTCCATTAAGGCCAAGGCTGTACTGGTAGGTATCACCGCTGTTGTTGTCGTACTTGCCGCCTGCGTAAAGCTCGCAGAACAAAAGCTCCCAGTTATAGCGCTCCTCAACGGTATTGTAGTCAACAGGTATACCTCGTCCATGGTCGCAAACCGCAATGGAATGGTCCTTATAAAGGGTAATTTCTATTGTATCGCCAAAGCCCTCTCTTGCCTCGTCAATGGAGTTTGAAAGTATCTCAAAGGCAGAATGCTCGCAGCCCTCCAGACCGTCAGAGCCGAATATAACCGATGGTCTTAAACGTACCCTGTCCGCACCCTTTAAAGAGGTAATGCTGTCATTGCCGTATTCCTTTGTTGTTTTTCTAGCCAAAATAAACACCTCTGTATTAAATCATAAACATTTTTATAATTTGCTCACAAATTCCCTTATTATAACTTTACCCTAAATCGGCAAATTTTGCAAGCCCAAATTCCATGGGCATATTTTTTCAAAAAAATTTATAAAAAAATTGTAAAAATAAAAAAGGGTTTTGTTATTTTTTATAGAATATTATAAATATAAGATAATTCAAATGATGAAAATTTAATAAAATGTGTGGCTATAAGCCGCACTTATATAAAGGAGGAGTTCATTATGGTTCAGATTCTTGCAGGTGAAAAAGGTGAAGGCAAGACAAAGCGCCTTATTGAGATGGCAAATTCCGCTATCAAGGAGTCTAACGGTCATGTTGTTTATATTGATGATGACAACAGACACATTTATGACTTACACTACGACATCCGTTTTGTAGAGGTTAAGGAGTTCCCTATTGCTAATTACAGAGAGCTTATCGGCTTTATTTACGGTATCTTTTCACAGGATAACGATATCGAAAAGGTATTTATTGACGGCATTTATAAGATTGTTGCAAAGCTTGACAATGAGGATATAATCAAGCTCGTTGCAAAGCTTAAGGAAATGAGCGAAAAGTATAATGTTGATTTCATGATTTCGGCAAATACAAACCCTGCCGACCTTCCTGCTGAAATCAGCGATGTACTTGTATAATAATTGAAAATTTGCTTACATAGCTTAATGGCACTCCGTATGGGGTGCCATTTTTAGATTCTTTGTCAAGAGTTGGAGTAAAGTTTTTGGCTCTTTGTCAACTGGTGTGGTTGACAATTAACACAAGCTTTAAAGGGTATGTATGATGAAAATTATGCATATCCTTTTTCACACCAAATATTATAGAACCAAGTTTTTTTGTTATAGACACATGAAAGGGATGTTGCAATCAGCACTCCCACATAGTGAGTGACTTTTATCTTGGCAAGTTCTTGGTCATACTTTTCAAATTTCAATCCACACTCCATTTACAGGGAGTGACCTTTCATGGGGCGTGTTACAGGGCTGCCCCAATACCATTTCAATCCACACTCCCATACAGGGAGTGACGCAGATTGCGAAGAATGCAGAGGGTGTTGCGGAAGTATTTCAATCCACACTCCCATACAGGGAGTGACCTTAGCTGCCGCCGTAATCGGAAACCACGCATGCGATTTCAATCCACACTCCCATACAGGGAGTGACCTCTCATTTCAGGTTCAGTTATATTAATATTCTCATTTCAATCCACACTCCCATACAGGGAGTGACCCTGCCGAAAGCTCTGAAAATCAGACAAAGGGTATTTCAATCCACACTCCCATACAGGGAGTGACATAATATCACCGACTGTTGTAACTTCATAATCTATTTCAATCCACACTCCCATACAGGGAGTGACAGCAAGGAGGAGTTATGTATGTCAAGTGTTTTAAATTTCAATCCACACTCCCATACAGGGAGTGACTTGAGTAACTAATTCGGAAAATCTGCACTTTTGCATT
>CABUWB010000309.1 GCA_902495025.1 uncultured Eubacteriales bacterium | reverse complement strand
ACAGGCTACGGAACACTTGACGTACCTGCCGACCTTATTGATACATTAAAAGGAGCATTGAAAAATGGCTAAGGAAACAATAAAACTGATTGCACAAAATAAAAAGGCATATCACGACTACTTTATACTTGAAACCTATCAGGCAGGCATTGCACTTACGGGTACGGAGGTTAAATCTCTGCGTGCAGGCAGATGCAACCTGAAGGACAGCTATATTAAAATAGAAAACAGCGAGGCAATAATAAGGGGTATGCACATAAGCCCCTACGAGCAGGGCAATATTTTTAACCACGACCCACTTGCTGACAGAAAGCTGCTTTTGCACAAGTCGGAAATAAATAAGCTGATAGGCGTTATAACCACACAGGGACTTACCCTTGTACCGCTTAAAATTTATTTTAAAGGCAGCCTTGTTAAGGTTGACATAGGTGTTGCCAAGGGTAAAAAGCTTTATGATAAACGACAGGATATTGCAAAAAAGGACCAGCAGCGTGAGGCCGCAAAGGATTTCAAGCAGAATTTAAGGGTATAATTTAACGGAGCTGCCGCAAACATAATGCGACAGCTCCGTTTTGTATAAATATCACTTTACATCACTGCTAATCATTTTTTCGCCCCTGTCATAGAGCATTTCATCACATTCAATCACACTTTTATTATTGCATACAGCACTTATAATAATGCTGTCCCTTTTATTTCTGGGATAGAGCGCACTGCCGCCGCCGATTTTAAGCAGCCGCTGCGTCTGTTCAATATCAAGCCCAAAGCCAAAAGCAAGCTGTATAAGCCTATCCCTTGACGGCTTTTTAAGCCCCGAAAAAATCTGATAGGCATATACGGTATTTATGCCGCTGCGTGAAATAACCTCTGCCTTTGTAACACCCTTTTCATCAAGCAGGGCAGCAAGAAAGTCCGTAAGGGAGCAGTCGGAAAGCTCGTCCTCATTTGCTTTAAGGTAGCTGTCAATATTTTTATTTTTTTCAAGTATCTCCATAAGCTCGCCTGTGGTTTTTTTCATCTCTCTTCCCTCCGATATAATTTTATGCTATAATTATTTTAAAATATATACGGTATGATTGCAAGGGGTTTATTTTATGACAGAAAAAAAAGACAGACTTTCAGACTATACCGAGGCAGGTATTCTGGATAAAAACGGCAGGGTAAGCGTAGTGTTCTGCAAAAGCGACAAACGAATTTACGTAAAAAAGATTGTGGACAGTGCCGCCGCAAAAATTTATAGCTCACTTATGCAGCTTGACAGCACAGCCTTTCCCAAAATAAAGGAGATACTGCCCTTTGACGGCTTTTTTGTGGTAATTGAGCAGTACATAACAGGCAGAACAATAAGTGATATTGTAACAAATGACGGTGCACTTGACAGCAAAACTGCCGCAGACTATATCCGCAGTATTTGCAGGGCACTGCGGCTTTTACACAAAAACGGCATTATCCACAGGGACATAACCGAAAACAATGTTATGATATGCGATAGCGGCATAATTAAGCTGATTGATTTTAATATATCACACAATGCCGATGCCACACGCTCCAAGGATACCGTTGTTATGGGTACAAGCGGATATGCCGCACCCGAGCAGTTTGGCTTTATGCGCAGTGATGAGAGAACGGATATTTATTCTTTGGGAGTGCTGTACAACTATATGCTTACAGGCACAACCGAGCTTGACTCTAACAAAACCACAGGGGATAAAAATGCAGATATAATAATAAAAAAATGCACACGCTTTGCCCCGGATGACAGAATTCAGAGCTGTGATGAAATACTTAAAATGCTTGAAAGCTCAGATACCTACGGTGGCTTTAAATGGACGCCGCTGTTTGTTGCCGCACTCATTTTTGAGGTAATTGTGCTGTGCGGCTGTATTATTTCCTTAAAAAAGGGAGAACCGCTTTCAGCACAGATTATGGCGTTTCTTGACAGTTTTATGCTTGTAATTCTGCCCTTTCCCATTATAGGCAACTGGCAGGACTGGCAGAGCGAAACAAAGCTCGCAAGCCTTGGCAGCAAGGGCAGAAAAATAACGTCAATTATAATTTATATTATAATACTTATGCTTTATATATGTACTTTAAGATAAGCATTATGCTGTCAGCATAACAAAAGCACACTTTTTTGGTTTATTATGTAAGAAAAACATCATCTAACAAAAGGAGGAAAAAAAGAAAACCATTTTTACTGAAAGGCAGCAGATAATAACCAAGGTTAAAAGATAAACAAAAATTGCTAATATTGTATACTTTTATAATGATAACAAAAGTATACAATTAAGTAGATTTATTATACCTGTTTTTTATGTAAAAGTCAACATAATAATCTAAAATTAACCTGTTAAAAACTAACTGCCAAAAAGTATACTTTAACAGCAAAATCTAATTTAAAACCAAAGGAGTGTATTTTATGAGCGAAAACAAAAACATGATTACCTGTCCAACCTGCGGCGAGGAAATTGCCAAAAGTGCAAAGGTCTGCCCAAAATGCGGCGCAAAAATGAAAAAGCCATGGTATAAAAAATGGTGGGTTTGGGTTATTATTGTCATTGTAATAGGCGCAATAGGCGGCAGTGGCAGCAAGAACAAGAGCGAAAGCACATCAACAGACAGCAGCGCAGACGTACCAGTTGTTAGCCAGAATCAAAGCACAGAACAGCCTGCACCTGCAGTTGAGGGCAGCGACAGCTCCGCACAGCAGACAGAAGCTGCACCTGCCGATAATCAGCTTGATGCCGTTTTATGGGAGAGCAGCGGCGTTAAGATTACCTACAAGGGCATAGAGGAAGATTTTATGGGTACTGACATAAAAATTCTT
>CABUWB010000308.1 GCA_902495025.1 uncultured Eubacteriales bacterium | reverse complement strand
GTATATAACTACATACTTTATTAGTTCATTTGTATTGGCCGGTATTAATCTTACCTTGCCAGACATATGCACCTCTCCTTACTAAAACAGACTACTCATTTGATTGTATTGCCAATATGATTATTAGCCTATTTTTTGTTCTTCATCTTTCTAAATTCACTAATGAGTATTTCTGTATACCCAACCCATTCTCAACCTTCCTGTCTGTCCAACTATCCAAATCCCCTAGTTTTACAAGGCTTTTCAAGTGCTTTTATCGTTCTGATCTTCAGAATATAAAATCCTTAAAACGCCCCTTGATTTCAAGCCTTTTCAGACTTTCAATTCTGTACCTTAGTCAACAAGACTACGCTCTCAACGTGCATGGTTTTGGCAAACAAATCCACACCAGTAGTTATTTCTCTCACCTATAAGTCCACTCATCATATTATATTAAAATACTATGTATTATTTATTATATATCATACTGCTAATGTTTTCAAGCTCAACATTGTATCATTATCTTAAAATGTTACAAAAAAATAAACATCTATGGTATTAGCAGCTAAGCTAAATACCATAGATGTTTTTAATCCTTACACCATTCTTACCTCACCTTCATACAGATACACATTATCACTCAGCTGTTCTTCCTCTGATACAGCCATAACATTTACCTCTTTAACCATATTTCTTACTACCTTAGGCTCGGCAAAGCTTTTGGGGACAATAAGCAGCTCATTAATTGATGACGGGATAATGTAAATGTCATCATTAAGCCGTGTTTTGAGCTGGTCTAGTATATCAGTGTACACAATATTTGCTGCGCCCTCAAACGCCCTTTCATTACTAAGCACATACACAGGCAGAGGAAAGCTCTCGTACTCGCAAAAACATTCTTCCCTGCAAAGTCTTTTTAGCATATCCCCAAGGCTTTCGATTTTAGGCGGCAGAATACGTCTTGTGTTTTTCTTGGCAAGCTCAAAAAGCTTATCTTTGTTCAAACCAAACTTATCTGCCATTTCATTTGTTATAAGTCCGCCTGTGGTGCCGTTATCATCTGCGGAAATAAGCCAGCGGAACACAAAAGCCATATCAAGGTATTTGACGTGCGGCAGTTTTTCAAGCAGTTTTTTGTTTTTCTCATAGTTGATAAGCACAAGCACTATATTGTCCTCTGACAGCTCAATATTATAATTATTAGGCGTATAAGCAAATGCATCGGTAATCATTTCAGCTGCCATTCTCATAGTTTTGGCAAGGCTTTCATAGCGGACATAGTGAGCGTACAGAGTATCTACATATATAACAGGTGATGCAGATACCGACTTGTTTTTATCAACAAGACACATACCCTCTCTGCTCTGGTTAATTTTTTCTACCTTGTACATTTCAACTTTGAAGTCCTTATACTTTACTGGCAGATAGTCCTTAATCTGCGCAATAAGCGTTTCCTTAAATCCATTATAATTCAGCATAATCGTCCTCCTCATAACACAGGTATTCGGTTTCGTACAGCATATCCTCAATATCCATAAGGCTGTAACCCATTTCGACCATAGCCATCACCTCATCCTCGTCAACACCCATTGAGCTTGCATAGTACAGCAAATTATCAAGGTATTCATCACGTATTTTTAAGTTCTTATTAAGCGGCTTTGTTACCCTGTTTCGTAAGGTGTGCCAACAGCAATAGCCATAGTCAAACTTAAACTCTGACTTTGTAATATCACCCTTTCTGTCAAACTTTAAAATTTCGCCCTCGTTAATATCTACTTTAGTAAATTGCTTTAAATTAAGTCTGCGCAGAGCCTTATTTAAAATATCCACAGTTGAGGCATAGATATAAAAGCCGTCAAACTTGGCAATAGCCATAGGATTGTCGCCCTTAATTATATACAGCTCATTCTCCTTGCTAAGCAGCGTAAAACAAAAAGAACCCTCGACCGTTTCAGCCATATATTTAACGCTGTTAAAGTCGAGGGTATTTTTGCTGTCTATGAGCTGTACAGCTATGTATGAGTCGGTTTGAATTTTGGTTTCGGGGAGTTTGTAAGCTTTACGCAGGTTGATGTCGTTGTACAGCACCCCATTGTGAGCAAGGGCAAAGCCAAGCTTATTTGAGTAAAAAGGGTGGTTATTCTCATTGTACAGCTCACTTCCCTGTGTTGTCATTCGGGTATGACCCATAATAACACTTGGGTTTGTCCTGAATCTGAAGTGCATTTTATGAGCTGGCAGCGGAGCCTTATGTATTGCCATCTGTCTGCCAGACATATAGGCAATGCCTGTTGCATCAGTGCCTCTTGCCTCACATTCCTCCGACAATACCTTAATTATTTTTTCCTTGCGCCTTGTACTAAGGCAGGTGTCATAGTCGATTAAACCAAATAAACAGCACATTATGCATCTTCCTCACTTTCTACTGGCTCGTTGATATACAGGTTACGTTCTTTGAGATATATAATTAGCTCGGGATATTTCTCTTTGCCCAAGCTTTCTACAAACTCGCTCCATGACAAGTTTGGCATCTCCTCGTCTGACATAGAAATAGCTACATCACAGATTGAGTCAATCAACTGCAATGTAGCTATAAATGTGTTATATTTGAGTGTGCCTCGGAACATACGAAATTCAATCGTATTATAATTTAAAATGTTTACGCAGGTGTAGCGGTTGGAGCAGCGTTTTTTCACGTCGTCCATAAGCTCCTTTGGCTTGTCCTTCATGCCATAGCGGTTTGCCCAGCGTTCCATTTGTGCCTGTGTGCGCCTGCTAAATCTTAGCAATTCCGCCCAGTGATGCTCAACGAAGTAGAGTATTCTGGCAATAACTGATTCCTGTTCGTC
>CABUWB010000307.1 GCA_902495025.1 uncultured Eubacteriales bacterium | reverse complement strand
CCAAAACAAGGGGCAACGTTGCAGTTATCGGCTCAGGTCCTGCAGGTCTTACCGTAGCAGGCGACCTTGCACGCATGGGCTTTAACGTAACCGTATTTGAGGGCGAGGAGGAGCCAGGTGGTGTACTGCTTTACGGCATACCCGAATTCAGACTGCCAAAGGACGTTGTAAGACGTGAAACAAAGCGTATTGCCGAGCTTGGCGTAAACTATACCTGCAAAACCTTTGTAGGCAAGGACAT
The DNA here is from genome assembly GCA_902495025.1 of uncultured Eubacteriales bacterium. GTDB lineage: Bacteria > Bacillota > Clostridia > Lachnospirales > CAG-274 > CALWRD01. Next base: position 2,593 of record CABUWB010000307.1, on the reverse strand, counting down.
CACCATTGACCAGCTCTTTGAGCGTGGCTATGACGCTATATTTATTGGTACTGGTACTGCCATTTCAAAGGAGCTTAATATACCAGGCAAGGAGCTTGCAGGTGTGCTCCAGTCGCACTATTTCCTGCGTATGGTGGCACTGTATAAAAACGGCAGCCTTGACCGCCACGAGGTACCTGTTGCCGAGGGCGACAGCGTGCTTGTAATAGGTGCAGGCAATGTTGCAATGGACGCATCACGTACGGCACTTAGAATGGGTGCTAAATCCGTTACCGTACTTTACAGGGGCGAATTTGATACCATATCTGCCGCACAGGTTGAGTATGAGGGTGCAGTTGCCGACGGCGTTAAGTTTATGTGGAAAACCTCACCTCTGGAGTATGTGGGCGAGGACGGCATACTGAAAGGACTTAAGGTAGACTGCGACGGAAACGAAATTATCATACCTTGCAGCAAGGTGCTTGTTGCCATAGGTGCAAAGCCTGCAAAGCTTATCATCTCCACCACCAAGGGTATTGAGGTAAGTGATAACGGCTATGTTATCACCAAGCAGAAGCCTTACGGTATGACAACACTTAAAGGCGTATTTGCAGGCGGCGATGTTGTTCACCAGCCCGCAACCGTTGTACTTGCCATGAAAGAGGCTAAAAAGGTTGTTGAGGGTATCTCCTCTTATGTTGATGCCGTTAAGCTGCTTGAACTGTAATATAACAAAATTTATTTTATTATAAAAACAGAGCTGTCGTATCACATTGCGACAGCTCTGTTTTTATTAATATAAATTAATGTTTAGCGGGTACTGGTTTTACACCTCATCCATCGCAAGCGGTCCCCCTTCCCCTGAGGGGAAGGCTTGAAATGTGCAGGTAACTAAGGCTTCCCCTCAGACCGCAGCGTTTTTTTTCAAAAAAACGCTGTCCCTACGGGATTTGAATTTTTTTATAAAAAATTCAAACGTGCTGTCAGCTTTAGCTGACTGATGAGGTGTAGCTGCGACAGCAGCGTTATTCAACTAAACTCTAATTTAGCATTACAATATAAAAGTATGTATATATCGCCGTAGGTAACTAAATGCTAACCTATATCAACAGATAGTAAAATGAACCGCCCCAAAATCCTTAGTGGCTATGTAACAGCCACGTTAAAAGGTTTTTGGTACGGTGATGTTTGTGCCGCAGAGTGGGGTTCTTAGGGGTTAAGCCCCTAAGTCGTGCCCTCCGCCTCGAAACTAGGAGCGCTTTTGGTTACTTTTTTCGTAGAAAAGTAACATAGATTTGCTGACTTTTCCAAAGTCAACTTCTGTGTGTTTCTCGTAAGCTAAACACCGATAAACTCTAATTTATCTCTCAAGCCCACCAAATTCAAATAAAAAAAAGACCGCAAGCAAATGCAAAGCAGTCTTTATCCCCAAGACAAAACGTGTACAAGAAATACGCAATTATTCCGCCTTACCGTTAAGGGCAATAACCTTTTTTATATTACTGATTACAACCTTTAACTCATCTTCGGTAAGTGAAAAAGCAAGGTCCTGTATTTTAGTTTTAAGAGAATTTTTTTCCGGCACGTAAGGCTTAACCTCAACCTGTTCCTTAACAATCTCCTCAAGAGTTACGTCAAAAAACTCACAGATACGATTCAGGTTAGCAATAGAAACGCCTCTTGTACCCCTCTCAACCAGACCCAAAAAGCCCGGTGCAATGTCAAGTACACAGGCAAGGTCCTCAATAGTAAGACCTCTGCTTTTTCTGAGAATACGGATATTGGCACCGATATTCTTCCAATAATCCATTTCAGGCACTCCTTTCCCGGCAAACAAGGGTTAATACCCATGCCCACCTTAATACGTTAAATTACCCCGAGGTATATATGCCGTCCAAAAAACCCCCGACGGCAACAATATACATAACTGTATTTTAACATATATACGTACAAGTTGCAAGAAAAATAATCATATTATTTCACATATTTTTATATGTCAAATCATATTCCATTATTGTCCGTACCCTCTGACTTTATCCTTTCAAGCTCTCCCTCCAACTCCCTGCACCGCTGTCTTAACGCATTTTCAAGGCGTATACTTTCATTATTTTTATTTCGCAGCGTATAGGACAGACTTTCAATCTCCTGCTGCTTTTTTTCAAGCTCCTCTTTCAGCTCTGCTATAATATCTTTATCTTTTTTGACATTTTCCTGTACGCTCATCTTTTTGCCCCTTTGGTTTCTGTCAAAGGACGAAAAAACAAGCTCCCTTACCTGCTCGGGAGCATAAACGGCACCGTTTTCCGACACCATAACCTCGCTTATGCCATATCCCCCTGAAAGCACCTGCGCCTTAAAAACAGGCTCATTTACACCTTTTTTACGGCTGAGCGCAAAGCTGTCGGCGCTGTTATGCGACACAGCCTCAAATATATTTGCACCACTCTCCCACCATATAAAAACATCACTGCCGTCGGCTGCGGCACACAGGCACTGGCAGCGGCTGCCCTCCCAGACGGTTTTGGCCCTTGTAAAACCGCTTTTTGTACGCTTTGCAAGCATAACCCTCACCGCAAAGCGGCTTGCGGCAACAAAAGCTATATATATACAGCCT